>JALQVX010000141.1 GCA_023263555.1 Crocinitomix sp. | reverse complement strand
AGCCGGCAAATCTGCACCGGCACAGGGGCTATTTCTATCGAATGTTGCTTATGAAAATGATGAAAGTGCTTTTGTTTAAGCGAAGGGTAAGCTTGGCTAAAAATGGGAACATTTAAAACTAGAGTCCGTAAATAAACCCTTCTAACTCTTCGGCTCTGAGTTGAAAAAAAATAAACCGCAAAGGCGCGAAATACGCAAAGAAGTCTTCCTTACTCTGCGGCTCTGAGGTGAAAAAAAGATAAACCGAAAAGTTGCAAAATACGCAAAGAAGTCTTCCATACTCTGCCGTTCAGCGGTGAAAAAAGAACAAACAATGCTTAAATAAACCAACCTCATCAACCCAAAACAAAAGCCCAGAACGTTAAAAAAAACTAAAATACCCCACACAAAAAAATACCTCTCCTTATTTTTTCCTATCCTTGAAACAAGAAAAAAAGCCAATGAAATCAATCATCATCACGATATCCCTCCTCACCCTCACAATCTTATCCAGCCTAACCGCTAAGAAAAACAACACCAATCCAGCCAACCCCGTACTCGCAAACCACTTCAATTAACCCGTCGGTCCACCAGATGGAAAAGGCTATTACAACGCACAACCCTTTGGTAAAAACAACCATTTAGGCGACGATTGGAATGGGAATAGCGGAGGTAATAGCGATTTAGGCGATACTATTTATGCCGTTGCAAACGGTTATATTAATACAGCAAAAGATCTCGGGGGTAGCTGGGGCAACATCATTCGCATGACCCATTATTTAAAGGATGAATCGCAGGTAGAATCCATTTATGCGCATTGCCATGAGATTTTGGTTGACTCAGGAAATTTTGTAGGAATAGGCACACCCATTGGTACGATTGGCACGGCAAATGGAAAATACCCCGCCCATCTTCATTTTGAAATGAGAAGTGACCTTAACTTACCCATTGGTGGAGGATATAGTTTGAACAAAGAGGGTTATTTAGATCCAACCGCCTTTATCAAAGCGCACCGCTAATTATGGCTTCACCAATTTCAACCCATGGGCCACAAGCGCCGCAATCAATAAAACCCAAGGTGATCCGTGAAGGGCTAAATCAAACCAATCTGCAGACTGCATAGGCTGGTCGCCACTGAATGCTCCACCGCCCATCAACCATTGTAATTTACCCCAAATGTGAGGCGGATTAAAAGGAGCTAATCCTAATGTTAAACTCCCAATTGCAAATAATCCAATATTCTTTCTTAACCAATCCATAAGGCAAATTTAGACTAATTTAAAATTGAGAAAAGTGTGTTCTGTCACAAAGGCATATTTTAATTTTTTATCCGCACCTTTGAGTGAATTATGCTTAGACATTGTTTTCAGGTATTAAGCGCATGATTAATTGATATATTTCAACTACTTTTGTATAAAATTACGAAGCGAATAGAATGATTTTACCGATTGTAGCATATGGATCGCCAATTTTGAAAAAAATGGCAGAAGAGATTGACGAAAACTATAAGGATCTCCACAAATTGATTGATGACATGTATGAAACCATGTACGAAGCAAGTGGCGTTGGGTTAGCAGCACCTCAAATTGATCGGTCTATTCGACTGTTTGTGGTGGACGCATCTCCTTTTGCTGAAGTGGAGGAAGGTGAAGAACTCGACCCTATGGCGGCCGGATTAGAAAATTTTAAAAAGGTCTTCATCAACCCGATTATTGAAGAACAATCAGGCGAAGAATGGGGATTTGCAGAAGGTTGCCTCAGTATTCCAAATATTCGAGAAGAGGTTTTTAGAAAACCGAAAATTAAAATTTCATACTACGATCAAAACTGGAACTTTTTTGAAGAGGAGTATGACGGATTTGCCGCTCGCATCATTCAGCACGAATATGATCATGTGGAAGGTGTTCTGTTTACGGACTATTTGACCCCGCTCAAAAAAAGAATGTTAAAGAAAAAATTGGTTAATATTTCAAAAGGTGATACAGATGCTAGCTACCGAATGAAATTTCCAACACTAAAAAAAGGTAAACGCTAATTTATGAAAATGCACTTTAAATTTGTTTTGTTCCTAGCTGCTGCAACGCTCATTTCGGCTTGTAATTCTTCAAGCGAAAACCAAACGGAAGACGAAAATGTTCAAATTGAAATTGATACGGCTAAATTTTTAACAGAATTAGCTGATCTCGAATCGAGAATTGACAATAATGTAAGTGTTCCTGATGATAAGGATTTGAAAGAAGCGATAGTTAAATTTCAGGATTTTGCAGCAATCTTCCCCGAAGATCCTCAATCACCGGATTATTTATTGAAAGCTTCGGACTTTTCCTATATGGTCGGACAAAATGAAAAAAGTCTCAAAATATTGGATCAAATTATTCGCGATTTTCCTTCATATAAGCGGATGGAAGATGTGAAGTACAACCGTGCTAGTCACTTGGATTTTGAACTGAGAGATACCTCTGCAGCAAAAATTGCTTACCAAGAATTCATTGAAGAATATCCGAATTCACCTCTTGTGAACGATTGCAAGGCAAGAATTCCAATGATCCGTTATTCGGCTGAAGAATTAATTGAAAAATTTCAAGCTGACGCAGCGGCTCAAAATCAACTCCCCTAACATAATCGCTACCGACACTGAATGAAGTTGTTTCTAACGTATGACTACGAGCTCTTTTTTGGTGAACCAACCGGAACTGTAGAAAAATGTATCATTGAACCGACTAACCTTTTGCGTGAAATCGCAAATCGAACGGGTGTCAAAATGGTCTTTTTTATTGACACGGGTTATCTCAAACAGTTGGAACGGTTTAAGGATGAATTTCCGCAAGTAAAATACGAACACGATCTTGTAAAATCCCAAATTAACGACCTTATTCGGGATGGGCATGATTGTCAATTGCACATCCACCCGCATTGGGAAGATTGTTCGCACAACGGCAACGCTTGGATCATGAAAACCGATCGTTATAAACTAGACGATTTTTCAGATGATATGATTGAAAAAATCATGACTGAATACGCTGAAATTTTGGGTAAATGGACGGGGAAACCCATTCACTCCTACCGCGCAGGAGGTTGGTGTTTACAACCTTTTAACCGCATTCAAAAAGCCTTTAAGAAGATTGGAATTCGTCTAGATTCAACCGTATTTCCGGGTGGAAAATTTACAGCAGGGAATTATTACTACGATTTTACAAATGCCCCCCATTTATCCAAATGGCGTTTTAATGATGACTTGTGTCAAGCTAGCTCGAATGGCATGTTTTGGGAATATCCGATATCGAATTATAAGTACTCCGCTTTATTCTTTTGGCGCCTGTTCGCCTTAGGAAGATTGCAACCAAAATTACACAAATCAATTGGGGACGGTTACCCTATGGCTTCGCCTGGTTTGCGCAAACAGATGTTGACGAAAGGCATGAATCTTTCAGCTGCTGCTGATGGCTATTTTGTAACAAAACTTAATGCCGTGCTGCGCAACAATAAAAAAAGAGGCTACGAAGAGATGGTTATTTTGGGGCATCCAAAAGCCTGCACGCATTTTGCGCTAAAAAAATTAGAACAATTCATTGAGAAAAATAAGAATAAACATCAATTTCTAACGTTTTCAGACCTGAACCATACCAATGAGATTAATTGAACGAAAAGATATTGACGCAAAAAAATGGAACGATCGTATTGCGACCGATCCTGTTGAAAATGTCTTTTCTTACACCTGGTATCTGGATGCTGTTTGCCAACATTGGGCGGCTTTGATTAGTGATGACGATTATACGACAATTTTGCCTGTCCCCTATACCCTAAAATTGGGAATTAAACGTTTCTATCAAGCACCCTTTACGCGTGAATTTAACATATTTGGAACAGATTTTAACTGGGAAGAAGCGTTGAATGAATTAAAAAAAACGTTCAAACACCTCGGCTTTCGTTCTGAATTGGATAATCTTGCTCCGATCAAAACCATACGAAGTCATCAGATTGCTGACTTAGCGGATGATTATGCAGCTGCCTATTCAACCAATGCAAAACGAATGATAAAAAAGGGATTGAAAACACTCCATTTTAAGTCCTTTTTTGAAGCAGAACTGCTCGTTTCCTTATTTGAGATCAATGTAGCGCATAAAATCGATTCAATTGACGCTGAGCATTTGCGCACGCTTACCCAGCTTATGAAAAATGCAATGGATGCGGGCACAGGGGAAATCATTGGTGCCTATAATGAACAGGAGGAATTGTTGTCTGCTAGTTTTTTCTTGAAGGATAAGACCCGAATCACCTATTTAAAAGGTGCCGCAACTGATCAAGGAAAAAAAGATGGTGCCATGTTCGCGCTTTTAGATTATGCATTTAAGCAGTATTCTTCCACATATCGTATCTTTGATTTTGGTGGATCGGATATTGAAAGTATCGCAGCTTTTTTCAAGAAGCTCGGTGGAGAGGATCGATTCTATTATGATTACACAATCGATTATACACCACGTTGGTTTCGCACTTTAAAAAAATTAAAGGGATAAATGATGATAAATCCTGAAAAAAAGACATTTTTAATTATTGGCAGTTCGGGCGGTTTAGGCACGGTATTGGTCGATTATTTTGAGCAAAAAAAGTATAATCTTGCCTTACATTATTATACGCAACCTCCTGTTTTTAGTTTAGCGACAACGCGGAGTTATCAAGCGGATATAACGGATGAAGCACAAGTCATTCAACTCATCCAACAGGTGAAGGATGATTTTGGGAGCATTGACTGCGTGGTGCATAACGCTGGTGTTTCGCGCAACGGAATGTCTTGGAAAACACCTCAATCCGAATGGGACGAAACCATTGCTGTAAACCTTACCGGTCCCTTTTTAGTGAGTAAACATTGTATTCCCTTAATGCGTAATTCGGAATTTGGACGTATCCTTTTTATGTCTTCGGTGGTTGCTCAAACTGGGTTTATTGGAACTTCAGCTTATGCGGCGTCTAAGGCTGGATTGCTAGGTTTAACGAAAACATTTGCAAAAGAATTGGCCAATAAAAACATTACGGTAAACGCCATTGCCTTGGGTTATTTTAATGCGGGAATGATCAATGATGTGCCCGACGAAATGCAAATGACCTTAAAAGCATCTATTCCAATTGGAGATTTAGGAGATCCCCTTCAATTGGCCAGTCTAATTGATTTTCTCTGTTCAGACCAAGCGGCTTATTTGACAGGGCAAACATTAAATTTAAACGGTGGACTTTATAGTTAATTGATGATGCAGGTTTATAACTTACAAGATGAAAATTCCATTTTAAATCGCTATATCGCCGAGATACGTGATCATGACATACAAAATGATCCGATTCGGTTTCGCAAAAACATGGAGCGTATCAGTGAAATTTTAGCTTATGAAATCAGCAAATCATTTGATTATGCAACAGAGCATGTGCAAACACCGCTAGGAATAGCAACGATTGCCTTGCCAACTGATCAGTTGGTCATTACATCCATTCTTCGTGCGGGACTTTCTATGCATAACGGCTTTCTAAACCGATTCGATCGAGCAGAAAATGCCTTTGTATCGGCCTATCGCGAGGAGACCGCTGATCATAGCGTAAAAATTAAAGTTGAATATAAGGCGTGTCCTGATTTGACCGATAAAACAGTGCTCATAGTTGATCCTATGCTCGCTACCGGTCAGTCTATGGCGCTTGTCTATAAAAGTTTGCTTGCAAATGGCACACCAAAAAAAATCATTATTGCGTCAACCATTGCAACACCTCAAGCGTTAACGTATTTAGAAACGGTTTTACCTGCTACCACGTCAATTTGGACGGCTGCAATTGATCCCGAATTAAACGATAAATCATACATCATTCCTGGACTAGGAGATGCAGGTGATTTAGCATACGGCAAAAAATTATAATATGAATTGGGGATTAATAAGTTTAGGTTTCT
>JALQVX010000119.1 GCA_023263555.1 Crocinitomix sp. | reverse complement strand
CAGATTCGTAAAGGTAATGTCCACTGGGACGAGTGCATCACAGTCCGTTTTTAATTGGTCAATCGTCACTGTAAAATCCGCAATGGGATTGAGTGAATCAAGCACAAGTGCTTGAACGAGTGTACATCCATTTTCGTCAGTTACTGCAAACTCATAGGTTCCGGGATTAAGTCCACCCCATGTTGTATTAATAACAGATTCGCCCGTTTCTAAATTCGTCCATTGGTAGGTATAATCTGGCGTTCCTCCAATAGCTGCTCCATAAACCACCCCGTTTCCACTTTGATAACCAAAGAGTCTACAATAAGCAGGATCGTATCCAAATTCACTGAACAATAAGGGCTCCGGTTCGGTAATGGTGAAATCGAAAACTTTAGAACATCCATTTGCGTCATTGATTGTCAAGGTATAATTTCCAGCTCCTACATTTTCCAAACTATCTGCAAATAAGCCACTTATTCCGAAAGGATCGGGCGCCCAAATATAAACCATTTCGTCATACGAACCTTGCCAATTAAAGACGGTGTCGACCACTACCAATCCTGTTTCTTGACCATAACAAGGAGGATTGCTAATTAATAATTGCGCGTTGATTGCCGGTGGGTCGTTGACAAATATCGAATCTTCAAGAGCACATCCATCTCCTAAATCAACGGAATAATAGTACCAGCCTGAGGAAAGTGTATTGGCAGTGTTTGAGCCGCCAACGTTAAGCACATTGCCTTCCGAATCAGTGATGATTATCGTTTCTTCACCGGTTGGATCGAGTACATTAATCGTTACAGAGCCATCTGAAAATTGATGACAGCTAGGTTCATTTGAAATAATGGTAATTGCGGGAGATCCTATGGACACATCTTGCGTGACGATATCCACACCTGCGCATACACCGTCTCCAGCAGTTAAGGTAATGGTAAATGTTCCGTCAGCTAAATAGGCATGGGTGAATTCTGTTTCAGTAATGGTAGATCCATCTCCCATTGTAAAAATAACGGGAACGTCAGGAGTTCCTGTATAGGTAATTGTAACTTCACCTGTTGCGCAATTCACATCATAATCAAAAGAGGCGTCAGGAACTTCTCCACTCGCCACGACAATTTCAATATAGGCGGTGTCAGAAGTTAAACATCCTTCTGGATCAAAGGCTACTAATCGCACATTGTATACACCTGGATCGGTGAAGGTATGCGTCGGTTCAAATTCCGTTGACAAGGGCGCTCCATCATCAAAATCCCATTCGAATGTTAAACCTGAACTTGCATTATCAAAATCGACTGTAAACGGCGCGCATCCCTCACTTTCAGGACTGGCATCTGCACTTGCGTTCACATGGGCGATTCCAAAATCTATTTTAAATACTCCGATATCGCAAAATCCGCCAGGTACTGTTCCGTATGCCCCAGGCGTTGTCGTAAAAGGTTCACACGAACAAACAGCTTGATAGACGATTCCGTGTTCAGGATCAAAACGACTTGTTCCACCATCCACGTGATTCCCACTATATAATGTAGCAAATTCTAGGTCTGCTGCTTCTGGTTGTAATACCCCGAGATAAAATCCACCCGTCATATACAAGGCGTCTCCTGTTAGGGGCAATGCGCCAGTAGCAGAGTGACCGGAAAAGTAAACGTAGCCGCATGCATCTACCATAAATGCAATAGGAATAAAGTTGGCACCACCTGCTCCAACAACCGTTCCGAATTCTAACGTAGACAGGTCAGGAGAGAGCTTGCAAATAAACTGATGACTGCCGGGATTGGCATAAACACCAGGCGTTACTTCCGATAATCCACCATTACTTTGTCCGTATAAAAAGACATTTCCATCATTGTCTAAATCGACAAAAAAGGCAGCATCACGAGCCGTTGTTCCCCAATATGAACTTGCAGAAATAGATGTTCCATCATCTATCAAACGAATCACAAATGCATCACGGTCACCTCCTTGATAAGTTGTTTGATAACCGCTCATCACCATAAATTCATTGGAAGCTACACCACTCACATATAAATCATTGGCAAAATCTAAACGCAATCCAAGTGCACTTTCGCCAAGTGTTCCACCTAAATAAGTGGACCAATTAAGGCTCGACAAATCAGGTGGCATTGAGAAAATTACAGCATCTTGTGTACCGCCTCCATAGGTTGTTTGATGCGTGCCTGGAGTTGTTGGAAAATCATTGGAAGCTGTACATGAAGCGATATAGCAATTTCCATCCGCGTCAACAATAATTTCTCCACGGTAATTATCACCATAATTTGATGTTAATGTATTAATTCCGTCTGCACTAGAACCACCCACAAATGTAGAACCAATCACTGCTGATCCATCTTCTGTTAAATGGGTCACAATAATGTCTTCAGAAACACCTCCAACTGGTCCAGTATTGTCGAACGCGCCTGGAGAAACCGGATAGTCAATTGATCGAGTCGATCCAAAAACGTACAATTCATTGTCGTCATTGGTGACCATACTATGTGGCAAGTCATTTCCAGATCCTCCCAAGTAAGTAGCATAATAAAGTGTCGTGGCGTCAGGACTTAATTTACTGATCGCAATGTCAACGCCCCCACCGAAAGTGGTTTGAAATGATCCATCTTCCGCGGGGTAACCCGGACCAAAACAACGTGCTCCTGAATAAATATTTTCATCTTTATCATATGTTGCGCAGTGACCAAAATTCGTGACCGTTCCGCCAGACAACGTTGCGCCGACCAAAACAGGATCAATAATCAATTCAATTGATTTATTGTATCCCTCGGGAAAGCTAAAGCTAACCGTTTGATCAGAAAGTAGATACTCGCATTTGACTTCAACTTGCTCTCCATTGATGACTTGATAGGCATAAGGCGCCTTTTCAATAAATTCTCCAATCGAGGTCGCGCAAACTAAATTTCCGTTTTTAAGCGATAAGTGATCTAAACCAGAAAAGCGCATTTGAATAAGATCAGCGTTTGCTTTTGGCGCGACGATAAAATCATATTTAAAGTTGAGGTTTGAGCTGTAGACATGAAGGTCTATTGAAGGATAAAGGTTGGAATAGATGACTTCATTGTAGAGTGAAACATGTGACGCCCATTTTGAGGGATCGTTTCCAAGAATATAGTTATGATATTCGGTGCGTTTTTCTTTTCCTTGCAGCCTTGGGTTGGTATTTGCTCCAATAAAAGTTGTGCGCCAGGCATGACCATCAATTGGATAATCATTCTTTTGATGTTTTTCTTCTTCACCTGAATGATGATGTGCTACATCAATATCGTTAGGATCTAACTGCGAATAGGTAAACACGTTTTTTTCAAGATAGACAGATCCTGTCCCCAATGGTGCGCGAAATACAACATTACTGTTCCATTGTCCTTTGTTTTCGATAAAACTTAAGGCGTTGTGATGAAGTGTTGTTGCGCTGGTTTCGAGCTGACTTGAACCCAAGTTTGCTGAAGTGACGAATGCTAAGGAGAGAACTATTTCTTTGAATGCTATCATAATCTATGGTCACACGTTGTTTGTGCTATCATTTAAACGGATTAGATGCTCCAAAAGTTGTATCTACGTTTTATGAAATTTGAAATAAACCTAAAATGATCTATTGTAATTAGGAAATCGGAGTGGTTTTCTTAAACGGGAGTCGAGCGGATATGACCTAGTTTTCTCCTCTAATCAATTGAACAGTTCCTTGTCCTTCGATCGGTGCACCGGTATCTTCTTTACCACTATATTTATAAAAATAAACGCCATCAGGAACAAGGTTCCCTCGTGCATCAGTTCCATCCCAACCTTGAGATATTGAATTAAATTCGGCAATTGTGACACCCCATCTATCGATCACAACGCAATAGAATTCCTTTACCGCGATTGATTTATGGAAGAAGGTGAAAACATCATTGACTCCATCACCATTTGGACTGAAGATATTGATGGGAACAAATAAGGTGGGGTCGCAAAGAATGAGGTCTACACAACTTGTATCCACACATCCGTTTTTATTGGAAGCAACAAGACAAACGATATAGGTTCCACTTTGGTCGTAGTGAATTTCTATTTCTTCATTGTAGTCATTCGAAATATACCACGGAATCGTATCATAATTAAAGTTCCAAAAAAATGAAGTATCTGCGGAAGGATCATTTGGATTAGAGAAATTGAGAGATGTATTTGTGAATGTAATATCAACAGGAACTAATGCATCACAATCCGTTTTTAATTGATCGATTTTAATTGAGAAATCAGCGCTTGGATTTAGCGAATCTAGAATCAATGCTTGAACTAAACTACAACCATTTTCATCTGTAATTTCGAGTTCATAGGTCCCGGGGTTTAGTCCTCCCCAAGTCGAATGATTATCTGTTTCACCGGTTTCTAGATTTGTCCATTTATAGGTATAATCTGGTGTTCCGCCTGTGGCTGCACCAAATACAACCCCGTTTCCATTTTGATAATCGTATAATCGGCAAAAGGCAGGTTCAAAACCAAATTCACTAAAAAGCAGAGGTGTCGGTTCTACTATGGTAAAATCATAAACTTTAGAACATCCATTTTCGTCATTAACAGTCAAGGTATAGTTGCCCGTTTCAACATGTATAAGACTATCACCCAATTGGCCGCTATTTCCATTGGGGTCAGGTGCCCAAATATAGACGATTTCGTTATAGTTGCCTTGGGCATTTAGCACTGTATCAACCACTACCAATCCTGTTCCTTCTCCGTAGCAAGGTGGCCCCATAATAGTGAATTCTGCGTCGATATCTAATGGGTCTTCAATGAAAATAGAATCCGAAGTTGCGCACCCATTTCCTAGGTCGACTGTATAATAGTACCAGCCTGTAGCTAATGTATTTGCGGTATTTGATCCTCCCACATTCAATACATTTCCTGCTGCATCTTTAATTACTATTTCTTCCGTACCTGTTGGTTCGAGGACATCAATTGTTAAAGAGCCATCAAAAAATCCAAAACAAGACGGATTATTTGAAATTACATCCAAAGGAGGTGCACCTATATTTATTTCTTCCGTCGTTATAGTAGAATCGGCACATGTACCGTCACCTGCTGTTAAGGTAATTACGAAAGTTCCACTTTCATCATACGTATGTGTGAATTCCGTTTCATCATAGGTTGAACCGTCACCCATATCAAAAAGAAATGGCACGTCAGGTGTTCCTGTGTAGGTGATTGTAATTTCACCCGTCGCACAATTCACGTCAAAGTCAAAAGTTGCTTCTGGCGTTATTCCATCCACGACAATTATTTCAATATAAGTTGTGTCCGAACCTAAACACCCCTCTGGATTATAAGCAATAAGTTGAACAGTATAAGTGCCCGCATCAGTGAAAACATGAGTTGGTTCAAATTCATCAGTGGTGGGAGATCCATCACCAAAATCCCATTCGTAAAGTAACCCAGAGCTGGTATTATCAAATTCAATCGTTAAAGGAGCGCAACCCATTGCTTCGGGCAGGGCTTCGGCACTAGCTTGAACATTGCTAATTTCAAAATCAATTTTAAAAACGGCCATGTCACATCCTCCAAACTTCGTGTCCGCGTATGCTCCTGGACTTGTTGCAAAACTTTCACAAGAACATACACCTTGATAAACGGTTCCAAATTCAGGATCAAAACGGCTTGTTCCGCCGTCAACATGTCCTCCAGAATATTTCGTGGCATAGTAAAAATCAGTTGCATCTGGCTTAAGCACTCCTAAATAAAACCCACCAAAATCAGAAATTGCATCATCCGAAATAAGAAGATCTGTCCATGCCCCATGCCCAGAAAAATAAATATAATTACAGTTGTCAACCATGAAGGCAATCGGAACAAAATCTCCATCCGGCGATCCTGTGCCTACTACTGTTCCAAACAGCAGATCTTCAAGGTTGTGCGATAATTTGCAAATGAATTGATGACTTCCAGGATTAGAATACACACCCGGGGTTACTTCAGATGTTCCTCCATCACTTTGTCCGTAAAGGTATACGTTGTCATCTAAATCGATATCTATAAAAAAAGAGGCGTCCTTAGCGCTCGTTCCCCAATATGAACTGTATTCGACTGTATTTCCATCATCAATAAATTTCATTACAAAGGCATCTCTTTCTCCTCCTTGATAGGTTGATTGATAACCTGTTGCCACCATAAATTCATCAGATGCAACACCCGTAACGAATAAATTATGTTCACTATCAAGTCGCAATCCAAGAGCCGCTTCACCTAATCCGCCTCCAATATAGGATGACCAGTATAAAGTTGATAAATCGGGAGACATAGAAAATACAACACCATCTTGATCACCTCCACCAAAAATTTCTTGATGGGCACCGGGAGTAGTTGGAAAATCATCAGACTCTGAACTTGATGCAACAAAACAATTTCCCATGTCATCTACAATTATTTCTCCACGACTGAAATCACCATAATTGGAAGTCATAGAGTTGAGACCATCTTGATCTGATCCACCAATATAAGTTGACCCAATTATAGCTGTACCTGCCCAATTTAAATGCGTCACTATGATATCTGACCCAATACCTGCCATGTCATATGTTGCGTATGCGTCATCAGAAACAGGATAATTAGTAGAAGTAGATATCCCCATCACATACAGTTCGTTGTCGAGATTGACGACCAAACTATGGGGAAGATCGATAGCGCCTCCGCCCAGATAAGTAGCGTAAATTAAACTTGTCGCATCCGGACTGAGTTTGCTAATTCCTATGTCGTGTCCACCACCAAAATCAGATTGAAAAGATCCTAAATCAGTGGGGTAACCACCAGAAAAATTTCGAGCTCCGGTAAAGATATTTCCTTCGTGATCATAAGTTGCACAATGCCCCCAATTTGTGCCAATGGTATTCGAATATGATGCACCAACTAAAACGGGGTCAATAATAAGGGGATAATCTTTATTGTATCCATTTGGAAATTCGAACCCTACGATTTGATTTTTAAGCGTAAAATGGCAAGGAATTTCTACTTCTTTTCCGTTAATTATTTGATAGGCATATGGCGCATTTTCAATAAACTCTCCTATACTTGTTACCGAAACCAAATTTCCATTTCGAATTATAATATCCTCCAAACCATCATATTTAATTTTAATATCGTTTGAGTTTCCTTTTGGCGAGACAATAAAATCATACTTAAAATTTGACGCTTGACTATGCACCTTTAAATCGATATCGGGATATAACTCTGAATAGGTGACATGATTGTAAAGTGCAACATTAGATGCCCATTTAGATCTGTCATTACCAATAAAAAAATTATAGTACTCCCTTCGTTTATCATTCGCCGAAATTGTCGGGTTTGGATTTGCGTTTTCAAATGTGGCGCGCCAAGCATGTCCGTCGACTAGGTGTTCATTGGTGTGATCTTCATTGTTTTCACCAGCATGTTTATGACACGTCGCAATGTCTTCTGCGTCCCATTGAGAGTAAGTAAAAGCATTCTTTTCAAGAAATACTGATCCTGCACCTACCTCGGCACGGAAAAGAATAATTTCTTCCCATTGGCCTTTGTTCTCAATGAAGGATATAGAAGTTTTGTTCGATTCAATTTGCGAAAGGCCAATAAAGGGCGTCAACGCAATCATCAGAAATAAGAAACTTCTATTAATCATCATTCAATTTGTGTTTTCCTAAATAGACGCCAAAGTGTTTTAAGAGGTTGTATCGTTAACAATTATATTGGAATATTCGCCCTAAAAACATGACTAGACTGAATTTTGATCATCAATATAGCTGTTTTGCCACTCGAAATGTATTGGCATGTGCTTCTACAATATCTTTTATGTGGCGCGAGTATCCTCCACCCATACTAACGGCAATTGGAATTTCACGCTGCTTGCATTCTTTCATGACCAGCTCATCTCTTCGCTTGCAGCCATCTAATGTTAAATTTAATCGACCTAATTTATCCGTTCCTAAAACATCAACTCCACTCAGATAGAAGACCAATTCAGGATTTATTTTTTCAAGAATTTCTGGAATTGTTTGAGTGATAATGTCAAGATATGATGTGTCGTCAATTCCATCTTCAACGCCAATATCCAAGTCAGATTTTTCTTTTTTAAGCGGGTAATTATTTGCCCCATGCACGCTCAAGGTAAAAACGCGTGATTCGTTTTCAAAGAGTTTGGCCGTTCCATTTCCTTGGTGCACATCTAAATCAATGATCATAATTTGCTTCACTGCCTGTGCATGCAATAAGTCGTTACTTGCGATTGCAAAATCATTAAACATGCAAAATCCTTCTCCTCGATCGGCAAAAGCATGATGTGTTCCCCCTGCAATGTTAAGGGAAATACCATCTTCTATGGCGTGATAGGCACATTCCAAGGTTCCTCCTGAAATATGCCTTCCTCGGGTTACTAAGGTTTCGTGAAAGGGAAAACCAAGTGCTCTAATTTCATGCCGACTTAATGTTCCGGTTTTAAGTTTTTCCCAATATTCTGCCGAATGGGTTCGTAAAATTTGCTCGTCTGAAAGTGCTTTGGGATGAAAAAAATCATTCGCTTCTAACGTGCCTTCATAAAGGAGTTGTTGCGGCAAAAGATCATACTTTTCCATTGGAAAACGGTGACCATCTGGAAGTTGCTGATAGCTGTATATTGGACTATAGGCAACCTTCATTTAATTGATGGGGTTATGATCTAGAATTTCGTCCTCTCTCTTATCTCTGTGTTGATAACCGTATAATGCAATTGAGAAAGCTGCAAAAGGGAGTAAGGCCATCAAGTAGTATACCTTGAAGCCGATTATTTCATACAGGAAGGCGCCAACAACTGGAAAGACCGCTAGGGAAAAGGAATTAATCGATTCGCTAATACCCATAATTTCACCTTGCTTTTTAGGATCTGCGTGAATAGAGATTAGCGCGTTGAAGGTTGGAAATGTTAATGAGAGTCCCAAATTCATCACATAATAATAAGTTATGTAGAGCCAAAAATTAGCGGTGAGTGTAATTGCGATAAGTCCAACTGTGGATAGGGCTAAACCAATTAATAAGGTTGGAAATTCACCAAACTTTTTAATCGCTATTCGTGACATAAAAGCTTGATTAAAAGAAAGGAAGATACCTACAACGAGCATGAAAAGCCCCAACTTATATTCGTTAAATTTAAATAGGTCGATAATAAAAAGTGAAATCGTTGAAATATAAAAGGCCATCATAATTGAAAAAAACAATTTTGTGGCAAAGAGCAACTTAATAATTGGCTTTGGTTCGAGAACTTTAATTCTTCGAATAATGAAGAGGTTTTTGATGACTGATTCTTTTTTACGAATGGACCTTTTTTCCTTTGGATGTGACTCTTTTAACCAAAAAATAATTGTGAGAAGTGTGATAGTAGAAATTGCAATTGCTGCCAACGCTGTTCCTTTGAATCCAAGTGATGTTGATGCTGTTATACCTCCAATTCCTGGTCCGATCATCAGACCGATACCTGCTATTCCACCTAAAAAACCAAAGATATATGATTTCTCTTCCCGTGTAGTAATATCCGAAACATAAGCATTTGCAACGGAGGCATTCCCTCCAGTTACACCGTCTAAGGCCCGTGCAATGCCTATCACTAATAAACCAACTCCAATTCCAAACAAAGTATAGTCTGGGAGATAAAGCGCCGCTAAAAAGATGAACCAACTTAAAAGTGTTCCTGCTTGACTAATGACAAGTATTGGCTTCCGTCCTAAAGAGTCGGATAGGGCGCCTAGATAAGGTGCTCCTACGAATTGAAAAGCGGCATAGAGTGATAACAGTAAGCCAAACACCCAATCGGGCGCCCCATAACTTTCCACAATGAAGGGTAAAACAGGCATTAATATGCTAAATCCTAATACGTTAACGAAGGTCAGGAAATAAGCAGGAAGGAGTTTTTTGTTCATTTCATGACAAAGGTAAGGAATTTGAAATTTGTTTAAACACAAATATTAATCCTGATCTTTTAGAAAATCAATTAAATCGTTTTCTGAACGAATCGGAGCAGAACAATAATTGGATGCACATGAAAAGTGTTCCGGCTTCAAATCCGCCATAGAAGGATTCGTCTTCTGGACTCATTTTTCCAGGAATTAATTCTTCAAAAATAAAGTATGGGTTTTTGGCCATCAACATTTTTTATACGTAGTTGTACTTAAGTTCAATCACTGCTGGTCCACCGACTAACTTAGCATGAAAAGGTTCATCCTCAAGTTCAGTTCTTGCACGGATTAATTCTGGCAAGCTATACAGTGAAGATTTAAGTGATTCTTGATCGAGTAAATTAAATGTCTTTTTTGCAAATACAAGAAAGTCTGGTCTATCGCATAAATAAGAGAGACGATTATAAGCCATCACTGCGGCTAAATTGTCGCGTGATATAAGTGGAACTTTGAGCGCTACCTCCCCAATTACAGATCGAATTCCTTCTTTTGAATCAAATTCCTTGACACAAATTGTTGCCAATTTTTCTGCTAAATCTAGATAATGCTTTTCATTGAGCACCTGTCCATAAAGCATGAGAGATTCGATTAGTCGACGGTTGTCTTCAAAGGAATAAATTGTAGTAGCTCCTTTTTCTCTCGCATATAGTCCGTTTTCGGTTTTAAACCAATGCAGTGAAAAATCTAACATTTTCTTTCCTTCCTTGAGATAGGCTTCGTTGTCTGTTGCCGTCCACAACCAAATCATAGCATTCGTGATCATGGCGTTTTCCTTGAGATATATTTTTTTGTCTACACTTGGTGTTCCTTGTAATAATCGTTCTTCTTCGTTAAGTGCGTAATAGTCGCCCGAATGCTCCCCTGCTATTAAATCGGCATTTTGACTATTCCAATAAAGTGGTGTGTCGCCTTGCAGAAAACGTTTGCAATAGCCCAAAATCTCTTCCGCTTTTTGAATCGCTGTTGTATCATCCATGATTAAGCCATAACGGCAATAACTTTCAATATAATTGGCTTGGTAACGAAGTAATTTTTCATAATGTTGATTATTCCAACTACCCTTAGCCGAATATTGGTAAACGCCACTCCAAACAGGGTCTACTAATAAATAAGACTGCTGTACCGTTAATTTCGCCCATTCTTCAAGATCATTTTCAGGCGTTTTATATCGAATCGCATGTTCAATACCACTTAATTCTAAAGCTCTATTATTGTAGGGGAAACCACCCCTTTTATAATCTAATTGTGAGTTAAACTCATTATTTAGGGCTTGATTGTCAGCGGAAACAGTTGTTGCCCGGGGAGAATTTTTAGAAGTTGGAGGAAGAGGTATAGGATTGTTCACTATATTTTTTAAATCAGCCAAAAATCGTTTTGCTGGTTGGTAACCCTTTAATTTTAAGAGTTCTTCTCCCTCCGCATTAAAGACAATGAGTGCCGGCCATCCCCATGGTTTATAAGCTGAAAATAAGTCCGGTCGTGCATCTTGATCTTCTCGACTTAAAATAAAGTGTTCATTCAGATAGCCTTTAACAGCTGTGTTCGAATAGGTACTATCATACATCACATGGCACCAATGACACCAATTTGCACCTACTTCCAAGAAAACAAGTTTATTTTCATCTTTTGCTTCGTTAAATATTTCTCGGTTAAAAGATTTCCAGTTAATCTCTTCACTGGTTGTGTCTTTTGGTTGGGGGTTATTGCATCCTAAATTGGATAGATTTAAGAAGAAGAATGTCACGAGTACGTATGAGGAAATTTTCATTTATATGATTATTAAAGAGACTTTAGTGTCTCTTTTTGCGTCTAAGATATACGTTCCAAAGATTGTTATGGATTTATTAATTCTGCATATCTTTAAATTCTCGCCACTTTTACAACGAAATGAGATTACTACTATTTTTTATCACGTTCATTAGTTTGAGTCTCTCTGCTCAGGTTGCGGAAGCTAAATGGACTTCTATACCCTTTGATAAGATAGGTTTCATAGAGAATCTAGGTCAATACGAACCTATTTTTGATCAAGAAGTAATTTTTTATGTAAGATCTGGCGCGACCACTTATTTTTTGACAACCGGCGGAATTGTTGTAGGGCAAAAAGAAACGTTTTCTGGAATTGAGTTATGGGAAAGGCATGAAAAATTCGAAAAAGGTGAACAGATTGCGCCAGCTGCATGGCATTACTTCTTTTTAAAATGGGAAAATTCAAATGCTTCGGCTCGTTTTGTTCCCGCTGCATTAAATAAGCACACATGCCATTTTCAAAATCCAACAGACCTCAAAGAAACAATAAAGGCAAAAACCTATAGCGAATTAGTCCTTGAGTCAATATATGACGGCATAGATCTGCAGTTTTATTTGCCCGAAGAAGGCGGTTTGAAATATTCATTTATTGTTCATCCTGGAAAAAATGCTAACCAAATTAATTTTTCTTTTGAGCAGGCAGAAACAGCTATAAATACAAGTGGTGAAATTGAAATTCAAGCCGAAATGCCTCTGTTTTTGGATAAGGCACCACTAGCATGGCTTGATGGAGGTGAGGAAGTAACTGTTTCATTCAAAGTAGATAATACAGGAATGTATGGGTTTAAATTAGGTGATTACGATAAAACTAAAAATTTAGTTATTGATCCTTGGGTAGTGGTTGGTTTACCTTTTACCGACACGCAACAGGGATATGATGTTGGTGCAGATTTTGTTGGAAATGTTAGTGTTTTAGGTCAACATGGAAACGAAGTGGCACATTATGATAATACGGGAGCATTGGATTGGGTTTGGACAAGTCCTGGCTCTTTAAATCAATTTTATGGTGATATGGATGTCAATCCATATAATGGTGATACTTATTATATGTTCATGGGATTGTTTTTGGGAGTTCAAGACATTTGGCGATTGGATGTAAGTGGTGTTGTAACAGCAAGTATTTACCTCATTCCTGCCGAAGAAGATCCGGGTGAATTATGGCGTATGCGGTATAATCGTGTAACTGATGAATTGGTTGTGGGCGCTGGAGGATTGCCAAGGGCATCTCATCTCCTAGTCCTAGATGGTGATTTAACAACAAAAGCGGTTTATGCACCGTTGACACCCTTTCCTCCCAATTTGACGGATGCGACACTCTTAGATGTTGATCCGCTGGGCGAGTATTTTTATTTCTTGTGTTCGGGTGATGCACCGCCTCTTTATAATAATACAATTTACAAAGTCTTACAATCTGACCCTTCTGTGATTATTTGGGAGTCTTCCACAGCCTATACTTTTCAAGAGATTTCGTGTATCGGATACATGGGGTACGAAGTCATGACAGGTGAGGGGCCCGATTGGTATTCGGCTAATGGAATGAATGGGATGGCCTGTAGTTTTGATTTGTATACCTATGATGGTGATAATGTAGATAGATGGGATCGGACAACTGGTGCTTTATTGGGAACTCGTTCAATTACTCCTCTGGATCCAACCATCTATGGCGATTTGGTCTTTTGCGGTGGTATTGATACTGATCCTTGCGGAAATGTGTATTTGGGAACAGAAGATAGTTTACTGAAGTTTACTCGAGAATTGGATTTTATAGAGGGATATGAGTTGCCAGACACATGCTATGATGTTCGATTTACAATGGAAGGCTTGTATGCGAGCGGTAAAGATTTTGTTCAAGCTTGGGATGATTATGATTGGGTGAGTTTAACTATGAGTTCAACGGATCAACCCTGCGGTTCTTGTGATGGCACAGCGACCATTTATCCTGAAAGTTTTTGTCCAGAACTTGCACCTAGTGTTGTTTGGAGTCCTTCTGGACAGACTGATTTTACAGCTACAGGTTTGTGTATTGGATGGCACACGGCAACAGTCAGCTGGATTAATGAGATTGGTGATACACTGGTGATTGTTGATTCTGTCGAGGTTGAATTAGGCGCAGCAGGAACGTTAAATTTAGATGTTTCGGATCAA
Source organism: Crocinitomix sp. (assembly GCA_023263555.1). GTDB lineage: Bacteria > Bacteroidota > Bacteroidia > Flavobacteriales_D > Crocinitomicaceae > Crocinitomix. The sequence continues at coordinate 12,872 of JALQVX010000119.1, read as the reverse complement.
ACGTGTAATGAAGATTGTGATGGTGCTGTTGAAATCACTGTCACAGGTGGATTTGATCCATTTGTGTTTGAAGTAGGCGCAGAGTCGAATGGAACAGGAATTTTCACCGAATTATGTGAAGGCGTTTATCCCATTGTTGTCACAGACAATGATGGATGTCTGTTTATCGATACCGTCGTAATTAATGCTTTAGATTCAATCGTTGTTGAAGAAATGATATTTCATGAAGCATGTGAGGACGCATGTAACGGAATGGTAACGTTGACTCCAACAACGGGTTTAGCCCCTTATTCATTTACACTAGGAGCGGAAACAAATGCGACAGGTGTTTTTGAAGATTTGTGCGCGGGTATATACGAAGTCTTAGTGATAGACGCCAATAGTTGTGCCTATTATAATATGATCGAAATTATTGTAGGGGAAGATTTAGGACTGGATACGATTTCTGCGAATGACCCATCTTGCTATGGGTTTACGGATGGATCTGCTACTGTTGCGACTGTGATTGGTGAAGCACCAATAGCCTATACATGGATTCCTGCAAATCCCGTTCCCGGCGCAACCTTTAATAATTTAGCTGGTGGAACCTATACGGTGATTGCTTTGGATGCGAATGGTTGCACGGATACATTAGTATTTGATTTATTTAAACCGGATTCTTTATATGCTGCATTGAATCTTTATGACCCACTCTGTTATGGGGATTCTACAGGTTCAGTGGCAGTGGATACCGTTTACAATGCGCAAGGTGATCTTGATAATATTTCTTTTATTTGGTCGCCAGATCCTTCAGACCTAAGTGGTGTCGGTGCAGATTCTTCTTATCAACTCTACGCGGGAACATATGCCTTGTCTATCACTGATGATAAAGGTTGTTCATGGGTGACGGATTTTACAATTAGCACCCCTGACCCATTAATTTTTGCCGAGTTTGGACACGATCCAGCCTATTGTCGTCTTTTTGATTATCAAAATGGAAACGGGGTCGTATTCGCCGCAGCAACTGGCGGCACACCTGATTATACGTATGAGTGGTTGAATTTGGAAACCCTCGAAAGCTCTAATAATTCAACATGGGGAGGACTTAATCCGGGGACATATCAGATTACGATCACAGATGATAATGGGTGTGTTTTGCAAGATATTATTCAAATGGATTCGTTAAATCCTATCGCCGATTTTACAATAAATTCAGCGCAATTAGATGGTGCATATGAAGGAACGGAAGTTGTTTTAGCTACTTTTGTCAATCAATCTCAAAATTTTGCGAATCCAAATAATCCTCTAGCAGATACTACTTTCTTTTGGAACCTTGACAATCCAAACGCAGCGTGGTTCATTTCTCATGATTATTTTGAAGACATTGACTCGAGCTACAGGGGCGAATCTAAATACGACATTTGTTTAGTCGCCATGAATAGTAACGGATGTACAGATACCTTGTGTAAAACTATTATTGTTCATGTTCAGCCAGAATTTATTGCGCCTAATATTTTTACACCGGATGGAGATGGTAAAAATGATGTTTTCACGTTTGAGTTCAAATCTTTAGGTATCGAAACATTTTCGTGTCAAATTGTGAACCGTTGGGGTATTGTCGTTGCTCAATTGGATGATATCGTTCAAGGGTGGGATGGCACAACGTTGATGGGTGTACCATGTGTTCCGGGCACGTATTTCTATTCGTACAGTGCCAAATCGACTAACGGGACTGATTTTATTGGCCAAGGAACAGTGGAATTAGTGCGATAAGGATCCTCCATTTCAGTTGATTAGATTCCTATAAAATTCGATTTTTTTCAACGATTAATACCATTAGCACGTGAGAAAATTTTATAAATTGCGTCTTATGAGAGCGTCTATCTTTATTCTATCGTTAATTTTTGCTGGTACTGGTTTTACTCAACCACTTAATAATGGTCATGTTGAGCCAGAAATTGAAGGCAGAGCAGCAGGGTGTGCTCCCGCCACAGCTTCGACTTTTTTAGAGTTCAATAATGTAAAAGCACTAATTCATACAGGAGGCAATTTATGGCAAATTGCAGGTCAAAACTTTTCTCAATATGAAGTACCAAAAGGGTCAGGTATTATGGCTCTTTTTACATCTGCTTTATGGCTGGGAGGAATAGATATAAACGGACAATTAAAAATTGCTGCAGTGCGTTACCGACAAGGGCAGGATTATTGGACAGGTCCATTGACAGCAGGTGGTGATGCTGAAATCGTTCCCGCGGTTTGCGAGGAATATGATCGCCATTTTGTTGTGACACAGGATGAAGTGCGTGAATTTGATGCATGGTTTAAAGCTGGTCTTTCAGATATTGAAAATGGAACGACAACGCAAGCCGATAATTTTCCAGATTATGAAATTCCACTTTCTATCCTCGAATGGCCAGCTCATGGGGACCCTTCTTTAGGACAAGATTTTTATTTGGCACCCTTCTATGATCGTGATGAAAACGGCTTTTATGAACCAATAAATGGGGATTATCCTTGGTATGACATTGAAAAAACCATTGATTGCCAAACGGATCGAACAGTCACACTTTTTGGTGATGAAACAATTTGGTGGGTGATGAATGATAAAGGGAACATTCATACTGAAACCGGTGCCGACCCGCTCGGCATGGAAATACGAGCGCAGGCATTTGCTTTTGCTACAAATGATGAGATTAATAACATGACGTTTTACAATTATGAATTGGTAAATCGCTCAACACAAACACTTTATAATACCTATTTCGGTGTCTTTATTGATGGGGCGTTAGGTGGACCAAATGATGATTATGTAGGATGTGATGTGAGTCGCGGTTTAGGTTATACGTACAATGGAAACTCATTTGATGCAACGGATGGTGGTTATTTAGGTTATGGTGCAAATCCTCCTGCTGCTGGTATTGACTTCTTTGAAGGCCCTTATCTTGACAATGATAACGAAGATAATCCGATTTATGTCGAAGACAGTGTCGAAATGAGTGAGATTTACGCTCGTAATGGAATACCCTATTCTGGTTTAGGAATCGGTTATGGAGATGGTATTGTTGACAATGAAAGACTAGGAATGCGCCGATTTTTATATTATAATAACCTTGGTGGTGGCGGAATTTTAGCGCAAACTGATCCCGTTTCTGGACAAGATTATTACAATTATCTCAGTGGTTTTTGGAAGGATGGTACACCCTTTGTTTATGGTGGAAATGGGCATCAGTCTGATCCTGATGCGCTTCCAACTGTTCAGTCAGATTATATGTTTCCTGCAGATACAGATCCTCTTGGTTGGGGTACAGGTGGTGCACCCCAAGCCTTGTGGACTGAACAATCAGCTGGAAATGTTCCCTTTGATAGACGTTTTGCGCAATCTGCTGGACCCTTTATCCTAAAGCCCGGTGCTGTTAATAATATTACAACGGGTATTGTGTGGGCGCGAGCGACATCTGGAGATCCGTTTGAATCGGTTATTGCTCTTCAAAAAGCAGATGATAAAGCGCAGGCTCTTTTTGACAACTGTTTTAAAGTGTTAGACGGTCCTCATGCCCCTGAATTGTCAATACAAGAATTGGAGAATGAATTAATTATTTCAATTTATAACTCAAATGCTTCTAATAATAGTAATGAGGATTATATTGAATTAGATCCGTTTGTGGTTAATCCTGGAGGAATTGAGTTTTTTGACAATAATTATCGATTCCAAGGGTATCAAGTTTTTCAAATTGTGGATGATAATGTTTCTCCAAATGAATTATATGATGTGTCGAAGGCACGTTTAGTTTATCAGTGTGATATTCGTGATACAATTTCTCGACTTGTCAATTATGAGTTTGACGACGAAATTGGAAGATCTGTTCCAACAGTGATGGTTGAAGGAAATAATGAAGGTATACGCCATAGTTTTAGTGTTACTGAGGATTTGTTTGCAACTGGAACGCGCACCTTGGTCAACTTTAAACGCTATTATTATATGGCTGTGGCCTATGCTTCCAACGAATATAAAAAATATGATCCTGATTCACCTGCTAATATTGATGGTCAAAAAAGACCCTATTTGTCAAGTCGAAAAGGAGCAATTGGGGAAATAATTTCCTACGAAGGTATTCCCCACTCACCAAGTCCCGAAAAGGGGGGGACAATAAATCAAGTGGATTACGGATATGAAATTCCAGTTACGCGTATTGACGGATGGGGCAATGGAGGCAGATGGACGGAGATCACTGAGGAAGCTGAACAGTCTATTTTAGCGAATAATAGTGTAGATGAATTGTCGTATAGGTCAGGGGCTGGACCGGTAGAAATTATGGTAATCGATCCCTTGAATTTACCCGATAATGATTTCGAACTTTATTTCACTGCTGACGATCCGGATGATTTATCAAATGCAGGTTGGTATCTCGTAAGTCTTACATCTAATGATACAATCTTCTCACGAAGCACGGTTAATGTAGCAACAGATCAACTTATCCCTGAATGGGGAATTTCCGTGTCAATAATTCAAACGGCGTATGAGAGTATTTTAATGGGTGTTTTCCCTAAAAAATATACAGATCCTATTGATGCAACTTTAACGTTTGCAGATTCTTCTAAGAGGTGGTTGCGTGGTCTTGAAGATTCGGACAACTTCGATTTTACCAATTGGATTCGTTCAGGACTATACGATCCTGAAAGTGATGACTGTATTGGTGCTGTTTCGTTTAACCCATGCTATTATAAGGATAAGGATGTCGATTTTAATCAAAATTATGAAAACCTTATCAATGGAATTGTCGGTCCATTTAATATTTTAGGATCCGAGTTTACGGGCATGACAGTCGGTTATCCTGACGTAACCTATGACCCTGTTTCTGGTCTTCCTAGCTCTTGGTTTGATCCAACCACAGCCCAGGGAAAACTAGACTTCCCCGATTTGCACGGCGTTGATATTGTATTCACAAATGATCCGAACTATTGGACGCAATGTCCGGTTATTGAGACGGGTATGAATGATAATCAAAGTATAGGCGGGTCATCCATTATGAAACTTCGAAAGTCAAAGTCTAAAAATAAAGCGGGTGTTGAACTAGAAACGATAGGTATGAGTTGGTTTCCAGGTTATGCAATTGATGTCGAAACAGGACAACGTTTGAACATGGCTTTTGGCGAAAACTCTTGGTTGCATGGCGCCAATGGAACGGATATGTTGTGGAATCCAACGGCAGAGATTCTTGGAAATGTGGCGGGCGAACCTGTAATTGGAGGTGGTCATGCGATTTATGTTTTTGGCGTAAACATTGATGGAAGTGGGATGCCAAGTTATGATGGCGGGAAATGGTTACATGAGCGCCTGTCGGATGAAAGTTTATCAAGTTACTTAAGGGCTTGGAAGAATTGTCTGTGGGTCGTAAATCCTTTATTGTCTGAAGATCAAGATTTACTAAGTACTGAAGCGAGAATGAAGATTAGAGTCAGTCATCCCTATCAAACCGAAACGTACACGGGCATAAATAATGGTAAACCAGCTTATCGCTTTAGCACGAGTGGTGCGCATTCAATTTATGAAGATAATCGCACCATTACTTCTGTTTTGGATCAAATAAGAATGGTTCCTAATCCTTATTATGCTTATTCAGAATATGAGGCAAATGGTATTGATAATCGCGTTAAGTTTACAAACCTTCCCGAAAAATGTGAGATTAATATTTTTAATATGAATGGTGGTTTGGTTAAGCACATTGAAAAAGACAACGATTTGACTTTTGTTGATTGGACTATGAAAAATCATCAAGAAATACCTATTGCAAGCGGAATGTATATTGTGCACATTACTGTTCCTGGCGTCGGTGAAAAGATTTTGAAATGGTATTGTGCTGTGCGATTGGTTGATACAACAAATTTATAGGCTAAAAATGAATAAAGCTCTTCTATTGCTAACAGCTGGTCTTATTTTTAAGACTTCTGTTATCATTGCTCAAAATTTCTCCTTTGGACCAGCTCTTGGAGCTAATTTAATGGCAGTTGATAAGGATGATTTAGGTACCGTTTATAAACCGACCTTGAATGGGGGCGGATTTGTTACCTATCAATTGACAGATCATTTTGGCTTGCGATCTGGGATTTATTACAGTCAAAAGACGCATACAAATAGCCAGTTAGACACAGGATTATTAAATCTTTTTGGACTCGAAAATCAGTTGCCAGAAGGAGTTCAAGTCGATTTGAGCACCTATTCTATTGAGAAGAGTCGAATTTCACAGTTTTATCTCGAGTTACCCTTGCTCGCATCTTATAAATTGGAGTGGTTTAACGCTTATCTGGGCCCATATGTTGGCTATATGTTACATGCAAAAAGGACAACATTTTCTTCAACGACCATTCCATTTCTTCAGGCAATTGATGTCTCGGGGCTTGACCCAACTGGTGGGACATTTACCGCATTTCTTCCCCCTCCTTATTCCGAAGATATCTCTGACTCCAACTCTAAAAAAGGATTGACCAATTGGCAATTCGGATTGCAAGCGGGGATAGGTGTTGAAGTACAGAATATAGGGGCGAATGTCTTTTATAATTATGGGTTTTTAAAGCACCGCACAAGTGTGCAAACGGGTCAAAATAAACCTTATTCCTACTTCAATGCTTCAATTAACTATAAATTTAGTTTTGGAAAGAGAAATTAAATAAATGGATGATGCATCCGTAAAGAGAATAATAGGTCGGCTGTCTGCAGCGCTAATTGTACTGAGTATCTAGGAGCTCGTCTTAGCCATTTTTATTACCCTACTCATCACCGTTAAATCTAAACCGTTTGTTTTGATTCCTGATGCAGCACCAGTTGAAGCAACAATTCCGTACTCGGCAAATTTGATTGACGCCTCATCTCTTTTTAAGGCGAATTGCTCTGGCTGTCATTTTGTTAACCAAGATATGGCTTGACCAGCATTAAAAGGTATACTCAGTCGTCAACCGTATCCCAATTGGTTCAATGATTTTGTCCGCAATGAAGATTCCCTTGTGAGGGTTTTGGAGCCTTTTACTATAAGCGTACGCGAGCGTTGGGCCATTTCATCATGAACACATAATTTTGCTTATCTCTCGGTTCAAGAAATGTATGCTTTACAAAGATATTTAGATTAAAAAACCCACTGTACCTAGGCACAGTGGGTTTTACGGTTTATTAAATCTATAATTAACCTTTAAAAATCAAATTTAATTCCTTGTGCTAAAGGTAGTTCACTCGAATAATTAATCGTATTCGTTTGTCTTCTCATGTAGACTTTCCAAGCATCTGAACCAGACTCTCTTCCTCCTCCCGTTTCTTTTTCTCCTCCAAAAGCTCCGCCTATTTCTGCACCAGAAGTTCCAATGTTCACGTTTGCAATGCCACAATCTGATCCACTTGCAGATAAAAACTGTTCAGACTCACGAATATTGTTCGTGAAGATGGAAGAAGATAATCCTTGTGCTACATTATTTTGAAGAGCTATTGCATTATCTACATCACCACTGTATTTCATAATGTACAATAGGGGAGCAAATGTTTCATGTTGAACAATTGCATAATGGTTTTCAACTTCAGCAATAGAAGGAGAAACATAACATCCCGACTCATATCCTTCACCGCTTAATTTCTGACCTTCTACTAATACATTTCCACCTTCTGCTTTAACTTTTGCTATGGCTTCTAAATAGGTATTTACTGCGTCCGCATCAATCAATGGTCCCATATGAAAACGCTCATCCAATGGATTACCGATTTTAATTTGTTTGTATGCATTCACTAAAATATCTCTTACTTGATCGTAAATTGATTCGTGAATGATCAATCGTCGTGTGGATGTACAACGCTGTCCTGAAGTTCCAACAGCACCAAATACAACACCTGGTAAAACCAGTTTTAAATCGGCGCTCGGCGTTATAATAATTGCATTGTTTCCGCCTAATTCAAGTAATGACTTTCCTAATCGTTTGCCTACTGCTTCACCAACGGCTTTTCCCATTCGAGTCGAACCTGTTGCAGATACTAAAGGAACACGTTTATCGTTTGACATAGCGATTCCTAATTCCGCTCCACCAATCAAAACGGTTGAAACACCTTCTGGGACGTCGTTTTCAGCAAAAACTTCAGCCGTTATTTTTTGGCAAGCGATCGCTGTTAATGGTGTCTTTTCTGACGGTTTCCAAATACAAACATCTCCACAAATCCACGCTAAAGCGGTGTTCCAGCACCAAACGGCAACTGGAAAATTAAAAGCAGAAATTATGCCCACAATTCCAAGTGGATGATATTGATCATACATGCGGTGAACCGGTCTTTCAGAATGTAATGTTGAACCGTTTAATTGACGTGATAATCCAACTGCAAAATCGCAAATATCAATCATTTCTTGCACTTCGCCCAAACCTTCTTGGTAGGATTTACCCATCTCATAAGAAACCAATTTTCCAAGAGGCTCTTTATATTCTCTAAGCTTTTGACCTAATTGACGTACAATTTCTCCTCGCTTTGGAGCAGGTACTTGTCGCCATATTTTAAAGGCTTCTTGACCTTTCAAAATAGCCGCTTCGTATTCTGCTTCTGTTGCTGATTTTACTGTCGCAATTAACTCTCCGTCAACAGGCGAGTATGAATGAATTTCCGGTCCTCTTGTATTAAACCAATGAGCGCCAGTAGACGCTCCTTTATTTATTTCTTGTATTCCTAAAGAGGCCAAGATGGCTCCCATTTCCGTATCGATCGTTACTGTTGACATAATTTATTTCTTTAAATTCTTAACAAAAATACGGTTTTTCGTGTAATCTGGAGGAGGATTTCCTGTTAATTCTCTGTTATAATTTTTTCCGCTACGATTAGATTTTGAAACTTGGAAAATGCTAAATTCTGTTTCAAGCGAGCGCTTGATCGCTCTATTTTGACAAAGTTCACTATCTTTACTTAAAATTTAGCGGCAAAGATTGGTTACCTTTTTTGATTTGAAGTGCATTAACTATTGTTTATTCATTTACACATTTAAATTATGAGAAGATTAGTTTTAGTAGTTGGAATTTTGGCCCTTTCATTTATGAGTTTTTCCCCAGTTTCAAGCGGAGGGGGTGATAATGCCTGCACGGTATATTTTCCGCAACAAATTGGAGCCGAATTGACCTATGAAAATTATAATGCCAAGGATAAATTAGAATCCACAGATCGTTTTAAAGTTGTCAATTTTACAGAGAATGGAGACTCTACATTAATTGATGTGGAGGCGGCTAGTTTTGATAAAAAAGGGGAAGAGATTTATAATGGTACATTCAGTTATACATGCAAGGATGGCGTTTTCAGAATTTCTATGGAAAGTATTTTGGACCCTGCAATGATGGAAGCATATAAAGACATGGAAGTAACTATGACGCAATCTGATATCACCTTTCCTTCAGATTTAAATGTCGGAACATCTCTGCCTGATGCAGAAATGAATGTTAAAGTCGCTTCTAACGGAATGCAAGTGATGGAAATGAATTTCAAAATCACCGACCGTAAGGTTGAAGCCAAAGAAGCTATTACAACACCCGCTGGAAAATTTGACTGTTTTAAGTTGACACAAACAACGAATATGAAGATGATGTTTATGAATAAATCATTTACATCTGTTGATTGGATTTCTGCCAATGTCGGTAATGTGCGCTCTGAAACATACGACAATAAGGGGTCATTAGAGTCATACCGTATTCTCACAAATATTAAGTAGTCGTAAAATTTGATGCAGTTAAACAAGATTGATTTCTCTTCCTATAAGACTATACTTGTTGCTGCTGTCATCATTCGTTTTATTGCTGCCATTTTCTCTCAAGGGTATGGCATGCATGATGATCATTTTCTCGTGATCGAGGCTTCTGCATCTTGGGCCAATGGCTATGATTACAATCATTGGCTTCCTTGGTCACCGTTAAGTAATGGTACGCCTGAAGGACATAGTTTTACGTATGTAGGAATCAACCATCTCTATTTTGTTTTAATGAAAGCAATTGGAATAGTGGATCCTAAGGTTTTAATGTTGATGAACCGTCTTATTCATGCGGCATTTTCTTTGCTAATAGTCCATTTTGGGTTTAAAATCACCCAAAAATTAGGTTCTCGTGAGCTCGCTGTTAAAGTAGGATGGATCTTGGCATTACTGTGGGTACTGCCCTTTTTATCCGTGCGTAATTTGGTGGAAATTGTTTGTATTCCATTTATGATGTGGGGCGTTTGGTTGGTGCTCAACGGAGATCTAAAAAGAAGGTTCTTTTATGCGGGTATCTTATTGGGTGTAGCCGTTTCAATTCGTTATCAAGTGGCCGTGTTTGCGCTTGGAATGGCACTCGTCTTCCTTTTTCAAAAAGAAGTTAAGGGGTTTTTATTGTTTGCTCTCGGAGGTATATTGATCTTTAGTTTGACACAAGGTTTGGTCGATTTTCTGATTTGGGGATACCCCTTTGCCGAATTCTTGGGCTACGCACTGTATAATGTGAATGAAGGGACTGAATATATACCGAATGATAATTACTTCATGTATATCCTCGTTTTAATGGGGTCAGTTCTTTTTCCACTTGGACTGCTCTTGGGAATTGGTTTCTTTAGGTCAGGGAAGAAATATGTAATCTTGTTTTTCCCTGTCATTTGTTTTATAATTTTCCACTCTTTATACCCAAGTAAACAAGAACGGTTTATTCTGCCTGTTTTACCTTTTTTTATCCTGCTAGGTGTTTTAGGTTATCAATTGATTAAACAAACGGATTTTTGGGTTAAATTTTGGAATGGATCATGGAAGGCATTTTGGATTATTAATATACCGTTGCTGCTTTTTGCCTCTTTCACCTATTCTAAAAAATCGCGGGTGGAGGCCATGTATTATTTTTATCCTATAAATACACAAAAGATGCGGATTCTCCATGAGGCAACTGGAGAAAGCGATCCATCTTTATTACCCAAATTTTACAGCGGTAATTGGACTTTGAGTGGTGTAGCGCGCGGAGATAAAAATCTGCCTCCTCTCGTGCATCCCGGTTACGCCTATGATTATATTCTCTTTTGTGGAGAACAGGATTTAGCAGCACGAATTGATGAGTATCGCTTAATTTATCCTGAAATCCATTTGGTGTATATATGTGAACCGAGTTTCGTAGATGCTTTTTTACGTTGGCTTAACCCGCGGAACTCGAATGAATATATCGAAATTTGGAAAACAAATGTAAATCGTGACGAAATCGAATAATTTTTAAATCCCTATACCCCGCTATTATTCAGATTGTTAAAAACTTGTCAGTAAGTCAATTTTTTGAACCCGTACCCTTGGCTCCATTTTTGCGTTATTGTAATAAAGAAACAATTATGCGAATTAAATTAATACTTCTTGTCATTGCCGCTTTCCTCGTCGTTTCTGGCTTTTTGGCCTAATCTATTTGATAACTCTGGGAAAGCATTCGGTTCTTAATGGAACCTTAACCTTTATTGGTAATAATGTCGAACAATTCTTTTCTTACCCTTCTTCCATGGTTTGTCTTGCCTTTTATCAAACACTTTAATCTTCTGTAAATAACCATTTCTCGTTTTTCTTAATTTGAGTATACGTGCGTTTCCGCATGAATATCCGAACGAAGCCGGCGGAATGTATACGTCTAGCTTTGTGCTGGAGAGGTTAAAAGTGAATGTTAAGTCGCTAGGATAGCGTTTGAGTATAATTGTGTTGGAGTTTAGTTCTTGTTTAGAAATGCGAAGGGTTGAAATTGAATCGTTTTTGAAGATCGTGCCCCCAATGTTCATGTATAAATAGATAAACAATTCTGTACTATCAGTAAAGTTAAAGAAACACACTTCTAAACTGTCGTTGTCGTTGTCGGCTTTTGTTTCAGTCAAAAAGGGTGTAGGACATTTGGTCGAATCATACGTGAAGCTGTAACCAAAACGATTTTTTGAATAGGTTCCAAAAGAAAAGCCTTCCTGTCCGCATAGCTGTGAATTAAACTTAAAGGTCGAATCATGATAAAAATAAAATGTTTCGCCGCCCAAGCCAGGAACAGGATGCGAAAGCGTGTCTTGAGCGAATGTGTTTATCAGAATAAAAACCTGAAGTAGTGTAAGAATTCTTTTCATGATCTATTGATGCAAAATAAGCTTCAATTTCATAGTTAATATAACGGAATTATCAGCAGTCTCTACCTGAATCGAAATGAAGTTCGCTTTATTTCCTTGATTATTTTTGTGCGGGCGTCTTCTGCCGTTCTTACTTCTATAAATGAACCACCACCTTTTCCAACAACCTTCGTCATGTATTCTTTCACATAGGACGAAGTTTTGATGCCAACAACTGAAAAGATAATGCCTTTTTCGCGGTGATTCCGTTCGATCGTTTCTAGGTAGGTTTTACTCCCTTTGTTGAATGCACCATCTGTCACCATGATGACAATATTATTGCGTTTTGGAGAGTACACTCTTCTGCTCATTTGGTAAGCCACCTGAATAGCATCTCCACCTGCAGTTGAACTGCTCGTTTTCAGCGCGGCAACACGTTCGTTAATTACTTCTTTATCTTTTCCACTTAACGCTTCTAAAACCACAGAAACATTGGAAGAATACTTGATAACGGAAATAAGGTCTTCTGGACGCAGAATCGAAACCAGTTCAGTCATTGATAATTTTAATAAATCCAATTTTCCGGTCGAATTCATAGAGCTTGATACATCCAAAATAAAAGTAATATTGTTGAGTTTAAAATGGGCTTTGTCAAATAAACTGTCGGGTATTTCATTGAACGGTATGTCGTCGACATAAACAGGTTCTTCCAATACTGGGTCAGGAACGATTGTGTCTTTCGGTGTTTTCGTTATGACTGTTTCTTCCACGACTGGTTCTTCTATCTTGATAATGATTTCTTCGTCTTCTTCTATTT
>JALQVX010000084.1 GCA_023263555.1 Crocinitomix sp. | reverse complement strand
GGTTGATTTTCCAGCATTTGGAAAACCGACTAAACCGACATCTGCTAATACTTTTAGCTCAAGAATAAACCACCCTTCCTTTTCGGGAATCCCGGGCTGTGCATACATGGGAGCTTGGTTTGTGGAAGATTTGAAATGAACATTCCCTCTTCCTCCTTTTCCTCCTTCTAAGAGCACAAATTCTTGCCCTTCTTCCGAGATCTCGGCGATAAATTCGCCCGTCTCTGCATCTTTCACGATCGTGCCTAAAGGGACTTCAAGATATTCATCCGACCCTTCCTTTCCGGTACATTGATTTTTTCCACCGTGCTCACCATGCTCGGCTTTAATGTGTTTTTGGTACTTCAAATGAAGTAAAGTCCACAATTGCTGATTTCCTCTCAAAATGATATGTCCACCGCGACCGCCATCACCACCTGCCGGTCCGCCCTGAGCAACATACTTTTCTCTTCGCATATAATGCGAACCTGGTCCACCTCTACCCGAACGGCAATGAATCTTTACGTAATCTATGAAATTAGACATCTTCTATTTTCTACTTTAAAAAGAACGCTATTTAACGTTCTCGATTGCATTGTAGAGACGGGTTGTGACATCATCAATCTCACCTACCCCATCAATACCAATATATTTGTTCTGCTTTTCGTAAAAAGCTTGGACAGGAGCCGTTTCTTGATTGTAAACGTTAATTCTATTTTGAATTACAGTTGGATCAATATCATCCGCTCTTCCACTTGTTTTTCCACGTTCAAGCAATCTCTTTTTTAACTCTTCTTCTTCCACATTGAGTCCTAACATAACTGTAATACGCGTATTGCGCTCTGCTAAAATCACATCCAATGCTTCTGCTTGTGGATCTGTACGCGGAAAGCCGTCAAAAATAAACCCGTTAGCATCAGGTCGCTTGTCAACCTCAGAAATGAGCATATTGATCGTCACTTGATCTGGCACCAATTGTCCCTTATCCATGTAACTCTTTGCTAACATTCCCAGTTCTGTTTGATTTCCAATATTGTGACGAAATACATCTCCTGTAGAAAGATGAACAAGTCCATATTTTTCTAACAAACGTGCCGCTTGTGTTCCTTTTCCTGCGCCCGGAGGGCCAAACAATACAATATTTAACATGCTCTTTTTTTCGTGTAGTTGATAAATCTCTTTTAAATTTCTTCCCAGCTCATCATAATCTAAGCCGTATCCCACCACAAATTTATTGGGAATATGTTTACCGATATAGTCAATCGAGAAATTTTTATTAAAAACTTCAGGTTTAAACAATAACGTTGCAATTCTAACACTTTTTGCCCCTTTGGCATTCAATATACCAATCACTTTATCAATCGTTTGACCGGTATCAACAATATCTTCAATCACAATAACATCTTTACCCGAAAGGTCCTGATTTACACCGATCAACTCAGCAATTACCCCAGTACTAGATGTTCCTTGATAGGATGAAAATTTTGCAAAACTAATTTCACTTTTCAACGTGATTTTCTTCATCAAATCTGAAGCAAACATAAACGACCCGTTTAAAATCCCTATAAACACGGGACTAGTTCCTTCATAATCCATGTTAATTTGATGCGCAACACCTCGTACGGCGTTATCAATCTCTTCTACTGAAAGATAAGGAACGAATAATTTGTCGTGAAGTTTGATCAATTCGTTAGTTTTACGCAAAAGTACCAATTATCTGTCGCATATTGACCGATTGAGACCCGAAATAATCGGAAAAATTGACATGTTTTTTTAAGTAAAAATGCCATAATAGCAGTAAAACACCCAAGTTCTAACTATGGATCATAAATTGAGCATCAATTAATACATTCAATTAGTAAAGATTGAATACAATACGATTAAAGATAAAAAGCTATGGAAATCGATAAATTAACAAGGAAAACACAAGAAGTAATTCAAAAAGCCCAATCGATAGCAAAGTTAAAAGGGCAGCAAATTATAGAGCCTGGGCACTTGATGAAAGGTTTAATGGAAGTGGAGAATAGCGTAATTCCCTTTCTCGCATCTCAACTATCGTTAAATGTTCCTCTTCTAGAGCAAAAAGTGGACAGTATAGTAGAAAACTACCCCAAAGTGGAAGGCGGACAACTCTACATGTCCAATACTACAAATAAATTATTCGCAAATGCATTTAAAGAAATGGAAGGCTTCAAGGATGAATTTTTATCTATTGAAGTGCTTTTCTATGCCATGACAAGTTTGTCGGATAGTATAGGTACATTTTTAAAAGATGCAGGCGTAAAACAAGAAGCATTAAAAAAAGCAATTATGGATTTAAGAAATGGTGAAAATGTGAATTCTGCAGGACAAGAAGACACCTATCGTTCACTTCAAAAGTACGCACACAATCTAAATGATCTTGCTCTCGCAGGAAAATTGGATCCTGTTATTGGAAGAGATGAAGAAATTCGAAGGGTCTTACAAATCTTAACACGACGTCAAAAAAACAATCCGATCCTTATTGGTGAACCAGGAGTTGGTAAAACAGCTATTGCGGAAGGAATTGCGCATAGAATTGTGAATGGAGATGTTCCTGAAAATTTAAAGAGCCGAAAAGTTTATTCACTAGACATGGCTGCATTAGTGGCTGGAGCAAAATACAAAGGTGAATTTGAAGAGCGATTGAAGGCCGTCATTAAAGAAGTTACTAATTCAGATGGCGAAATTATCCTCTTCATTGATGAAATTCACACCCTTGTCGGTGCAGGTGGTGGAGA
>JALQVX010000061.1 GCA_023263555.1 Crocinitomix sp. | reverse complement strand
CTTTGTTAATTCTAATTCTCGCTTTTCTAAATTGTATTTCGCCTCAATCTCATTTGCGGTACTGACGCTTTTTTCATTGTACTCCTTTTTATCTAAATCAATTAATTTTTCGAGTACATAAATAATATCGTCTTTTCGATCAGTGCTTTATACGAAACCAACAAGCTCTCATAAGCGCGTGGCAAATCTTTTAATGAATTTTCAGCTTCCCACCATTCAATACTCTCCACTATCAAAGGAACCGAGGCTGCATAATCGCCACTTTTTAAATATAATTCTCCTTTTAAAAATTTAGCATAAACAGTAGCTTCTACTGTGCCTAAACTGTCTGATAGCGCAATGGATTGATTTAGAATCTCTACCGCCTTTAAGGTGTCACCAAGTTCTAAATAGGTTTCGGACAAATTGTTCAGAGAAATTGGAAGTTGGTTGAATTCTTGATTCTTTTTTCGAATTTCAATCGCTTCAAGTTGCCATTTTATGCCCTTTTCAAAATCTTTTAAACTGCAATAAATAATTCCCAGGGTCATCAATTTATTGGCGTAATTTGCATCCAGCTGGTTTTTTGGATTTGTTCTGACAGATGCTTGTATATAATTCAATGCAGGTCCCCAATCCTCCAAATAGAAATGATGTACAGCAAGTCACTGGTTTATGAAAGAAATTTGAATCGAATCGTTCAGTCGCTCATATTCTACCAAAGCCTCATGCAGCAACTGCACTCCTTTTGAATAATCGAAATTTGAAAGGCGATAACCGCCTTCTGCTTTTTTATAGTTATTTATTTCATAAACATCATCACTTTGCTCTAAAATAGGAGCTGCGAGTGCAGCGATTTGATCCAATTCTTGAATGTTTGTTGCAAATTTAAAGAGTTCTATGATGGTCTTAAGCTTTTCTCCGGTTGAATGAGGTGCTGATAAATCGTGTAATAGCGAATCCTTTTCCGATTCATTGCTATAACAATTATAGGAAAACAGGGTGATTAGGAAAATGGCGATTAGTCTCACGCAATACATATAACGAAAATAGTTTATGATCTATTTTAACCCGAAAATTCATGTTGACGTGTCAAAAAATGAATTATACGTGGCCAAGATGATCTGCTCTTTAGTGGAATAACGCTCGAAACAATTTTCTATAAAAGTTTAACTGTCTCGTTAAAATCAATAGATAAACCGAAATTCCCTTACGACTTCGATCAACACCTCCATTATGACAAAGAATGAAGGACTTTCGGTGAACGGTAAATAGTTGATTTTTGAATTTGAGCACTCTTCCTCTGCTCCGTGTAGCTTTACAATGAATACGTTATTTTACCGTTTATTTTTTTGCAAGGAGCGCGAAAAAAATCTATTTTAGCAAAACGATAAGCTGTGTTAAGGGACGAAGAACTCATATTAGCAATTAGTAAAGGTGATGAAAAAGCCTTTAGGACCATCTATGATGCACATTATAAACTATTGTTAGGGGTTGGAATGAACCTGAATAAAGATATAGATGTCGCGAAAGAAGTTGTGCAAGAGGTGTTTTACCAATTGTGGAAGAACAGAGAAACAGTGAGCTCTGCGATTTCGATTAGGAATTATTTAAAACGTGCCGTGATTAATCGCAGCATTAATCATCTAAAATACAATTCACGTTTCGTGGGAGATGAAAGCTTAGATCGTTCAGAATCAAGCAGTATTTCTCCAGATGTTGAATTGGAAACGAGTGAATTGAGTGAAGTAATTGAAAAAGCTGTAAATAATTTACCTGAAAAGTCGAGAATTATTTTTATATTGAAAAGATATGAGGGGTTATCCTTGAAAGAAATTTCAGATAAACTAGAGATCTCCCCTAAAACAGTGGAGAATCAAATTACAAGGGCCTTAAAAATGCTCAAGACAGAAATAGAACCTTATTTGAAAAAGGTAAACGAAATTTAGGGGAAAGTGCTGCAAGGTTTGTAGATAAGAGGAGAGAAGAATTTAAAAATGGGTGCAACAGATTATATCAGTTTGATTTACAAAGATTTGGCGAATGAAATTTCGGCAGATGAAAAGCATGTATTGGATGCGTGGGTGGAAGCTGATGCAGACAATCGTGTTTTAGTGGATCAATTACGCCTTATTTGGGATAATGCCGAATTTTCTGATCTTGGATATGATGCTGTGGATGTTGACCTAGATGTTGAATTCAATTTTCTAAAAGAACGTCTACAAGCGGATGAACGCGAAACCATTTTGCCAGAAACGGATGATACGACTTTGCGAGAAACGCCTGTTGTAAAAATGCCTCGTCGTTTTTGGACCATGGCTGCCGGTTTTGCACTTTTAATTGGTTTATCATGGTTTTTTATTGGCCAATTCAACAATCAAGAAGATTTTGCAGAAATTAAAACGGGTGATGAAGAAAGAGTCGTCTTATTGGCTGATGGAACTCAAATTTACATGAATACCTATAGTGTGATTAAATATCCCCGAACATTTGATGGGGAAATGCGTGAAATTGAATTCAATGGTGAAGCCTTTTTTGACGTCGCTAAAGATCCACAACATCCCTTTATTATTCACACACCTTTTGAAGATGTAACCGTATTAGGGACGTCTTTTAATGTGAGAGCATATGAAGATGAGGCAAATTCAGAAATTGCCGTATGCACGGGATCTGTAAAAGTAAATTCAGGATTAACCTCTGCGATTTTAGAACCGAATGAAAAAGCGATTGTTGATCATTCAAGCAAAGAAATGGGCGTTGAAAAAACAGAAAGCTTAAACGAACTCGCTTGGCATACCAAATCTTTACGTTTTTCAAATACACCGCTAAGTAGTGTTATTGCGGATCTTGAAGGTTTTTATGATGTTACAATCAAAGTTTCCAATGCCGGAATTTTGAATTGCCCTTATACAGATTCATTTGGTAAAGATGACAATGTAAATACAGCAATCCAATCCATTGCAACCGTTTTTGGTATTACAGTTAAACAAGAGGATAATACACATTATACACTTGTTGGAGGTAGTTGCCAATGAAAAGGCTAATCCTTTTCATTCTCTTTTTTCAACTCACGACCTCCCTATCGTTTGGACAAGATTTTCTAGAAAAACGAATTGACTTTGAAGTCATCAATGTCCCAATCGATCAAGCGCTCATTCAGCTTTCAACTCAAACAGTAATCGATATTGCTTTCAGTAAAAACTTTTTTGGGGATGCGGATCGAATAACGCTGCAAGTCAAAGACAAACCAATTCGGGAAATAATAGACCTGATTTTGGAAAATACAACTATTGAATATAAGACGCTCGGTGAAAACCGAGTTTTGTTGTTTAAAGCCATCATTGAATATATTACAGTCAGTGGCTATTTGGAAGAGGAAGTAACAGGCGAACGAATTGTAGGTGGACGTGTATTTCTTTTGGGGACTAATTTTGGTGCCCTGACCAATGAATATGGCTACTTCAGTTTTGAAATTCCAGTTAATTCGGAGGCCATTACTGTGCGTGTATTAGGGTATAAAAGCACCACATTCTCTGTACAAAATCATTCAAAATCAGGACTTATTATTGTCCTTGAGCCCGCGGATGATTTGCCCACCATTGTGGTGAAAGCAAATGAAGATACTGAATCAATATCTAATTCAGGAATTACTTTGGACCGTGATAATGTACTTGAAATTTCACGGCGCTTACCACAGAGATTGCCAACCGTAGGAGGTTCTGCTGATATCATTCAAGTAGCCCAACTGATTCCTGGCGTGCAAGGCCAAGCAGATGGTTTCGGAGGTGTAAATATTAGAGGTGGTGAATCGGGACAGAACTTGATGTTGATGGATGGGACACCGGTTTACATCCCCTATCATTTATTAGGCCTCTACTCTACTTATAATCCAGAAACAATTCGTTCATTAAAACTGGTGAAAGGGAATTTTCCAGCGCGTTATGGTGATGCTGTTTCGGCGGTCTTAGATGTTCAGATTCGGGAAGGTGATCGCTCGCAATGGAGATCAACGGCTGAATTAAATTTACTTTCTGCCAATGCATCACTCGAAGGTCCTTTTAAAAATAAAAAAGGATCCTTTTTAATCGCGGGACGATTTTCTCCAAGAGCATATTTTTTCGAACCAACCCTAAGTCGCCTTTATTTTCAGAATCAAATTGACAATCTCAACGCTAAGTTTTATGACTTAAATATTAAGTTGAATTATGATGTCTCACCAAAGGATCGCTTATATCTCAGTCTTTTTTCCGGTAAGGATGTCATTCTACAATCGGCTTTAACGGTTTATGATTCGAATAATAAGTCTTTCTCCTCGTTTGATTTAGGATGGAGTAATTTGGTGGGGTCATTTCGCTGGAATCATTTGGTTGGACCAAAATTATTTATCAATACAACGCTCACCTATAGTACGTATGCGACACAATTTACTTCTCAGAATGAATTTTTGTATGAAGATGCAATGGCGATTAATAAAGATTTATTTTTGATTGATAATCGTTCGGAAAATCGTGATTTCGGATTGAAGATTGATGCGGATTACTCCTGTTCAAAACACCATAATTTTAGAGTTGGCGGTCAGTTTAACTTAAAGTATTTTGAACCTAGTTTTTACTTTTTTCAAGAAACGAAATTTGATATCATTAACGAAGAAATTGGAAAAGATCTCTACGATATAAATGTGGTCTATGAATCGCTTAACGTTC
>JALQVX010000029.1 GCA_023263555.1 Crocinitomix sp. | reverse complement strand
CAAAACGTTCACATGTGTCATTGTTAACCGCTGGGGACAGGTGATTTATGAAATGGATAATATCACAGACGGATGGGATGGCACAACAACTGGTGGTTCTGATTGCAGTGCAGGTGTCTATTTTTATACCTACGAAGCCATTACGGATAATAATACTAAGTTAGTTGGTCAAGGAACGATTCAGTTGGTACGTTAGAAAGATTAAAGACAAAAGATTCTAGATAGGAAACGCTATAATAAACCTAGGCTTGCTCGTGTAAATCAAGGGGTTAAATAAAGTTTTTTTTAAAAATTAGTTGGTGATGCGACTATTTATTACTACCTTGTGTATTAACCTAAACAAACCCAATTGTATGAAATCACCAATCACCAATCGCTTAATTCTCCTTTTTTTGGGACTTTTATTGGCTAATTTTCACCCCGTTTTTTCACAAACCTTTACATTTGATAGCAAAGTTGTCGGAGATCCACGCCTAGCGGGAGACCATATGGGACATCACGGAGGAAATGCTATTTTTGGGGATTATATGGTCTCTGGTGCCCATTGGAGGGATAATATTGATGGTGGTATTGCATTTGAAAATTCTGGAATTGCGTTTTTATATCATTGGAATGATTCTACCTGTCATTGGGATCAAATAGATGAAATATATCCGGAGTCAGCAATTGGAGTTTTTGATTTTGAGGAAGATGCTGAGTTTGGAGTAAGTGTTGCTCTGGAAAATGATTTAATTGCAATCGGATCGCATTGGAGAGATGGTACTTTTGTTGATAATGGGTGTGTCTATATCTATCGTATCATAGATGATGAAGCGGTATTTTTAGAGCGTTTAATTCCTAATACAAATGCATTAACCGACGACAGAGAGGTTGGAGCAGAGTTTGGAAGAGCGTTAAAGTTACATGGAGGCCAATTAATAGTGGGTGCTCCACTTGAAAATCAGGCAGATGGATTGCCTGACCTTGGTAATGCCGGAGCCGCATATATTTATGAATGGAATAATGTTACCTCCTCTTTTGATTTTGAGCGTAAATTAACTGCTAGTGATAGAGTTGCCAATCAAAATTATGGGAATGAAGTTTCCGTTTTTGCAAATCATGCAGTTGTTGCTGCACGTGCAACTAGAAGCGGTTTAGGTCTAGATCCTGAATTAAATGATGCCGGCGCGATTTATGTTTACGAGATGAATTTCGTTTCAGGAATTTGGTTTGAACTTCAAAAAATAGTAGCTTTTGATCGAGCGGAAGATGACTTATTTGGCATATCAGTGGATATGTCGCAACAGCATATTGTTGTAGGTGCTCATCATGAGGATGCGAATGACGGTGTAACCGATCAGCTTGATGCAGGATCAGTTTATATCTATAAATGGAATGATATTACAGGTCTTTTTGATTTCGAACAAAAAATAAATCCACTCGAATTCTACTCATCAGATGAGTTTGGATTTTATGTGGCAATTTCAAACTATTCTATTTTGGTTGGATCTCCAAGACACGATTTTGATGAAGATGGATTGGATTTTAAATCATTAGCGGGCGCGGCTTATTTGTTCGAATATTCTGGAATTACTTGGTCACAAACTCAAAAATTTTCAGCATTCGATCGACAAGGTCTAGATTTCTTCGGTGAAGCTCTTTCTATTAATGAAAATAGAGTAATGATAGGGGCTTGGGGACAAGATAAGAATGCTGATGGACTACCACCGAATATCGCTGCGGCGGGAGGAGTTTATATATTTTCTGCCGAAAGTAAACCCATTATCAACGATATAACCGTTGTGCAAGAAGGTTTATGCACAGGTGTTGCAGACCTTTATGTCAGCGGCGTCCTATACGACGCCTACGGCTGGGAATGGCACGAAGGTTCTTGTGATGGTCCTGTAATTGGCATGGGTGAAACAATAGAAGTTAACCCAACGGAAACAACCACCTATTGTGTGCGTGCCGTGGGTTGTTTTAATTATGTAGAGGAGGTTGATTGTGAATGTGTCGAAGTGGAGGCCAAACCAGGAAATTGGCATCAAAAAACCACGGACGGTTTATACGAGAATGGCAGTGCGATTGCGACAGACAGTGAAGGCAATGTATATATTACGGGGGTCTATCAAGGTTATGCCGTTTTTGATGGTGGCGATAATACGAATGTGACCGTAGATGCAGATCCCACTTTTACAAGTACCATAAAATCCTATGTAGCTAAATATGATAATTGTGCCAATTTAATGTGGGTGGCTTATGCAACAGGAAATGGTGCTGATGATTATTCGAATGGTATAGTTGTCCGTGAATCGGGTGATTATTTATTTATTGTGGGTGAATTTGAAAATCAAATTACGTTTAACCATGGAATTGGTGATTTTGGATTTGGTCCGGGTGCTATAACCACAACAAGAGCAGGTAAAAATGGGTATATCGCACGTTTGAACATGACGACTGGAAAAGTAGATTATGTAGACGCTGTTTGGAGTGATGGCGCAAATTCTAACCTCACGGCTATTGCTATTAATGAGGACAATGGTAAAATAATCGTTGCCGGGCAAACTTATAATACTTATGGATACGAAAAAGTATATATCCGGAAATATGTTCCTTCTTATTCAACCATAGGCCCTAAGCGTTTTCATTTGCAAAGCACCACCTATAACGGCGCTATTGTCAATGCCATTGATTATGATGAGGATTCTCCTGATGGTTCTGGAACCTATGGCTCGTTTTGGTTAATTGGTGATTTTAGAAGTACGTTCTATATCACTTCTTCCGGCGGAGCACCTTTCACAACACTCAATTCTTCGGGTAGCCAACGAGATGCTTTTGTGATTAAGTATTATGACCATACGGGTGGACCTGGTGCCATGACTGATACTCCGCACGGTGTTTTTCTAAAAAAAGGTAATATCAGTTTTGGTCCTGAAAATAGCATGACAGGGATGGATATTGCCGTTGATAAAACTACAGGTAATGCTTTTATGACGGGAACGAAAAAGGGGGATACTCCGGCAGCTTTTGGCTTGGCGGGACATGATTTGCCTTTGGCGTTTGGTCGTTATACTGGTTATTTTATGAGTATGCGATATGACGGAGGGATTGCTCCGGCTAATTTATGCGAATCTTCTTTTCCGGCTGAGATTGAGAATTCTTCTTCTTATTGTGTTACTGTTGTTGGGGAACAAGCATACTTTTCAGGTAACAAAAGAGGTTCTGTAACGTTCGATACCGACTTTCCGATTCTTACTACTCTAGCCCATGCTGGATCCACAGGAGGAGATATTCTTATGTATATAGTATCATTTAGCACTGTGGATGGTTCGTTTGTGCGGGCAAATGGGACATCTAACCCAGACGTTATTGAAAACGCCGCTCATTATCCAGTTGCAATTACAACTGATAATTTAGGTCATATTTTCGTAACTGGTTCGTTTATTGCTAATATGGGTTATATGGTGGGAGCACCTGCAAGTGGAAATCTCTACTATACTTCCAACGGAGGAAGTGTCTTCACTATGCGCGTTGACATAGAGATAGATGAAATTCCCATGCAAAAGCCTGTTTTTGGTGATCCAAAAGATAATGACGCTGTTGAAAATGCAGGAGCAAGTGTCGACCTGGTTTTAATTCCCAATCCTACAACTGGACTTACATCCATTAAACTTAAAAATGCTGATCCACTAAAAAAATATACAATAAACGTATTTGGATTAGATGGGCGAGTAATATACCAAGGTATCCTTGATGATGGCAATCTATTGTTAGATTGTTCTAACTTTGCTAATGGCATTTATACTGTTTGCATATCAGATGAAATAATCACTTTTTCCGGTAAATTGGTAAAAACAAATTAATATCAAGACCTTTAGAACCGATTATGCAACAAAAATTAGCGCTAATGCGTCTATAGAATAGTAGCAACTTATGAAAAAAACGTTGGTTATAGCATTACTTTTTCTATCCTTTTTCGGGTTTTCACAAGAGCTATGCAATAATGGGGTAGATGATGACTTAGACGGGTTAATTGATCTGAATGATCCAGATTGTGATTGCGAAAACTTGGCTGGTTTTACCAGTTTAATTCCTAACCCGTCTTTTGATGATACCTTATGTTGTCCAACTGATGCTAGTTTTGATTGTCTGGATGTATGGGAGGAAGCGTCATTAGGGAGTACATGTGAATATTTTCATACCTGCTCATTTACATTCTTACCAGGCATGGAAGAGCCGGCTTTTCCTCTTTTTGATGGTGGTGACGCTTATACCGGATTTGGCGAATTTGGTCCTGGTTATCACGAAATGATAGGTGCGTGTTTGTCTTCGCCTATGTTTGCAGGTAGTACTTATCAGTTAGATTTATATTTAGCTTGGGCAGATGGAAGCCCATCCATAAATCTTTCTTTATATGGAACACCTGATTGTGCTGATTTACCTTGGGCAGGTGATGATTGTCCAGTTGGTTTTGGATCATGGGCACTGTTGGACGATCAATTGGTAGTTTTACCAATGGATGGCTCTTGGAATAAAGTCACCTTCACTTATACACCCGCCGTTGATTTAAATGCCATTGCCATTGGCGGCCCTTGTGGGGTTGTTGCAATCACAAGTTACTACTACCTAGACGCCCTAACCCTAGTCTCCTCCGACCATTTCACAGAAATCACGCGCATTGGTGAATGGTGCGACGGCGATCTACAACTTTCAACCGGCATTGATACCGTAGGGGGCACATGGCAATGGTACAAAAACGGCATTGCGCTTGTTGGTGAAACAGGCGAAACCATTAACGTAAATGATTACGGTTTGGGTACGTACACAGCAGAATATTCCATTGGTGGGCAATGTTTGCGTTTATCACATGCGGTGTATTTTGCAGATGCTTTGGATGCTGATTTTAGTTTTGAAAATACCTGTTTTGGTGAAACAATTAGTTTTGAAAATACAAGTACAATTCCTGAAGGAGGCAGCCCCACGTGGCAATGGGATTTTGGAGATGGAGGTACTTCAACGGCTGAAAATCCAAGTCATACCTATGGGGCGCCGGGCGTTTATACCGTCCAATTAATAGGAATCAATGACCTTTCGTGTAATGATACGACAAGCTATGAGGTTACTGTTTATCCTTTGCCTACTGTAGATTTTGAATTTTCGGGAGGTTGTATTATTAATCCTGTTTCATTTACTGATCTTTCAAGCATTCCTGCGCCTGATGAGATTGTAAGTTGGGCATGGAATTTTGGGGATGGTGGCACGTCAGCAGCTGAAAACCCTGTGCATTCGTATGGATCAATTGGAACGTACACGGTCACTTTAACCGTTACCACAGCAAATGGTTGCTCAGAAACGCTATCCAAAAACATTACCATGACCAATGGTTTACCACTTGATATTTTAACGAATGATCCAACCTGTTATGGTTTTTCAGACGGTTCAATCGTAGTGACAGTGACTGATCCAATTGGCGATATTACCTTTTTAATTACCAATTCCGACGGAACACTTCTTAATATCGACAATAGCAATGTCGCTAATACCTTGCCAACAGGTTGGTATTATATTAGTGTGGAAGATGAATCGGAATGTGCGGGAATTGATTCTGTTTTCCTCAACCAACCTGGACAATTGAATCTAGATTTAACAACAAAGGACCCGCTTTGTTATGGTGATAATTCGGGATGGGCACGGGTAGATTCGGTATATAATGCAACAGGATCTTATACTTCAATCGATTATTTTTGGAGTCCAAACCCAGCAGGAAACAACGGCCTTTTAGCCGATTCAACGTGGTTATTGGGTGCAGGCGATTATACCCTCACCATCAATGATGAAAATGGGTGTTCACGCCTTTTTAATTTTACTATCGATCAACCCGATTCCTTATACTTCACCGAATTTGGCTACGAACCGGCCTATTGTAGGTTGTACGATTATCAAAGTGGAAATGGAGTTGTAAAAGGTGCAGCAGCCGGTGGAACACCCGATTATAATTATCTGTGGGTAAACCTAGAAACAGGTGAAGAAACCGTAAGCACCACTTGGGGCGGACTGAACCCCGGAAATTATGAATTTACCGCAACAGATGCGAATGGTTGCGTGCTCACAAAATCCCTCTTTTTAGATTCACTCAATCCAATTGCTGATTTTACAATTACTTCCATTCAGCTCAACGCCGACAATAAAGGCACGGCACCAGTCGAAGTCGTTTTTGAAAACACTTCCGAAAACTTTGCGAATCCAAACAATCCATTGTCCGATACCACTTTTTTCTGGAACCTCAATCACCCACAAGACGATTGGCAATTGAGCGCAAATTATTTTGAAACATTCGATACCCTTTACCAAGCCAAAGGCGAATCTTACGAAGTAGAAGTTTGCCTAGTTGCCATGAATAAAAACGGTTGCACCGACACAACCTGCAAAATCCTCACGATTTTTGAACCAATCGCCTTTGCGAATATCAACATCTTCACCCCGAATAACGACGGTAAAAATGATGTGTTTACATTTGATTATAAAACCGCATCAATCGCAGAATTTAACTGCATCATCACCAACCGCTGGGGCGAAGTTGTTGGCGAAATTATGGGAATCAATGGGGTTTGGGATGGCACAAATCAACAAGGAAACCCATGCTCGAATGGGGTTTATTTTTATACCTACACGGCAGTTACTGATAATGGAACAAAATTGAAAGGACAAGGCACTGTGGAGTTGGTTGGGAGGTAGGTTGAAGGTTGAAGATTTTCAATGTAATCTCACCCGTTTAAATCACCCCACGCGCTTTTAACTCTAGGTATTTATTAATCGTGTCAATGGTTAATTTTTCAGGAGTAGTGAGCACGGTTTGAATGCCATTTTTGCGCAATTCAATGGCAATCTTCTTTTTGTCCATTCCATACTTTTCAGCAAAGGTTTTAAAATAAATATCGCGCACATATTGAGGTTCCATTTGTGCTGCTTTGGCTACCTCGGTATTTTCGAAAAAAATGACCACTACAACGTGTAATTGGTTAATTCTTTTGAGAAGCGGAAGAATTCGTTTGAGTGCATATTCCGATTCAATATTCGTATACAGCATGATCAAACTACGCCCTTTGATATGATTCCGTATACCCTGAAAGAGCAATTCAAAATTACCTTCTAAAAAGCGCGTTTTTTGTTTATACAACAGCTCCATGATGCGCTGTAATTGTTTACTCGAGCGCTCAGCAGCCAATTTACTTCCCAATTTATCAGAGAAAGTCATCAAGCCTGCCCGATCACCTTTACGCAAACAAATATTAGAAAAAGCAAGAGTTGAATTAATGGCATAATCCAATAAAGTCAGCTCATTGAAGGGCATTCGCATACTTCTGCTCTTATCGATAATTGAATAAATATGCTGTGCTCTTTCGTCCTGATATTGATTGACCATCAATTCGTTTCGTCTACTGGTTGCTTTCCAGTTGACCGTTCGAATATCATCTCCCTGAACATAGTTTTTAATTTGCTCAAACTCATTATTATGTCCTAATCGCCGAATCTTTTTAATTCCGGACATAGCCGTTTTAGCAAAAACCTTCAACTCATACTTTTTCATTTGCAAAATCGACGGATATGTTGCAACATCTTCACGATCAGCGATTACAACTTTTCGTTGCACCAAATGTGTTAAGGTAGAAACATAAACAAAAATATCCGAAAAATGAAAAACACCACGTTCAGTTGGTCGTATCGTATAATTAATTTGCAAACTCTTGCCAGCACCTAACGTTCCTTCAAAATGCAATCCACGAATTTGCAATTGGTAGGGTAAATTATCATAAACATCCGTCGATATTGGAAAGCCATAATGATTCGTCACGTTAATTTTAACCGTATTATCATCACCCATGGACAGGGGATTCATAACAGATCTCTTTGCAGAAACTGGATCTTTCTTTACGAATAGAATAAATAATTCGAGACCAACAACACACAATAAAAGTAAGAGTAATGCTTGTCCAAGAACAAATAAGATCGGGTAGACAAATCCAGTCACGAATACAAAAGCCACTAAAATTAGAGCCGCAAAAAACCGATATGTCAGGAATAATCCTCGAATGAACCGCATCTACCCTCGCCTATCTTGGCACTTCAATTTCGTGAACAATTTCTTTAATTAGATCTTCGATAGACAAGCCTTCCATTTCAGCCTCAGGCGTCATAATTAAACGGTGATTAAGGACGTGTGGAGCAACAAATTGTACATCATCCGGAATAACAAAATCACGACCTCTTATCGCCGCAAATGACTTCGACGCTTTCAGCATGGATAAGGATGCTCTTGGTGACCCACCCAAATACAATTTGGCATGGTTTCTCGTTGCGTTTGTAATCTGCGCGATATATTTTAAAATTTGATCTTCAATTCTAATTTTTTCAATCAAATTCTGAATTTCCTGCAAATCACTTGCAGAGAATACGCTTAATATTTTGCTTAAATCAGGTGATTGAATATTATCTCTGTATCGTTGTAGAATCGCATGCTCATCATTTAAAGAAGGATAATCAATTTTAATTTTAAACAAGAAACGATCCAATTGCGCCTCAGGCAAATTATATGTTCCTTCTTGCTCAACCGGGTTTTGCGTAGCCAAAACAAGGAAAGGAAATTCCATCTTATACACTTTAGAATCGTATGAGATTTGACGTTCTTCCATTACCTCAAACAAAGCAGCTTGCGTTTTTGCCGGCGCACGGTTAATCTCATCTATGAGTACGATATTTGAAAATACAGGTCCTTTTTGAAAGCTAAACGAACCTCCATTCATATTGTAAACCGACGTTCCAATTACATCCGAAGGCATAAGATCGGGCGTGAATTGTATCCGCGAAAAATCAACTGCTAGTGTCTTGGAAAGTACTTTTGCTGTGAGTGTTTTAGCAACACCAGGCACACCCTCAAGGAGAACATGCCCATTTGAGAAAATAGCAATCAACAATAAGTCCACCATATCGTGTTGACCAATGACAAAATTCCCAATTTCCTTTCGCGTGGCCGCTACCTTTTGATTGACAAAACCAAGATTCAGTGTTGAATTAAACAAGTCATTTGCCCCCGTATTTGGAGCAGGAGAAATAGTCTGTTTATTCAAGGAAATACTTCCATAATCATTTCCATCAGACGAATTTTTTGATTCGTTGCTCGCGTTTTGATTCGTCTCTTCGGGTTGATTCATATTATTTTGTTCTTCCATCATCTACAATTTTTATAAAAATGTTCAATTCTTTTATGTAAATCAATTAATTCCGTGTCTGTTACCTCAAACTTATTTTCCAACGTGCGGAACAGCTCAAAAAGTTCTGTCAACCATTTCACTTCGAAATGAGATTTCACGGCTAATTTTTGAATGAATCGCTCATCCGGCTTATGACTGTGGATAAAGTAGCGATTAGCAATAAAATTTAAAAACGTTTTTTCCTTTAATTTAATTAATTTATTATGTTTCTTCTCCTGCAAATACAGGGAAGACAGTGTATTAATATATTGTAAAGACAGATTCGTTTTCGCCTCGGTTGCTGGAACAATTTTCTGCATCCTTTTCCCTTTAAATAGGGCATATAAGACAGCGCCAATCAATAAAATTAAGAAGGCCCATAGGAGTGGAGGATTAGCCATAATAAACTGTAAAACACTCTCTCGTTTTACACCTTGCTGATCGCCCGATCTATTTGTGTTTTTTCTGTGGTACTCAATATTATAACGATCCCACTGGACACGCCCTGGTGGAATGTGTTTCAAGACGTTTTCTGCATATTGAAATCCATCTCTTTTAAAAATCGCGATATTTGTAAAGCAGTAGGGAATGCTATGTAAAAACAATTGTCCTTCCCCGTAATTAATCCGCACAAAATTGGAGGCATTTTTTGTATTCGTACCGAGCACAGTCAAGTCTTCGGGATAATCCAATTGGAAGAGATCTAAATCAAAATACTTCCAACTTTTCTTCACTTTCTTGTTCTTGAGAATATAATCAAATTGATAGCGCTTCGCCTTCAAATTAGGATGTTCAAATTTCAAATATTGAGTAGAATCCCACTCATATTCATCAATAAGCTTATCCTCATAATTGGTAATCTTTTCTATGAGTGCTGGGGGGAAATCTTCAGTTGAAATAAATGCCGTATTCCCCTTACTTACAAAGTCCATTAAATGATTGGCAGACGAATCAGAAAGATAATTTTTACCCCCAACAAAAAAGTAAATATCATTGATCTCAGGATCGTCTTCAAGATTCTCTTCTAACTTTTCATTAAGTTGAAGGAAATTCCCAAACAATCCAGTGGTATCCAATAATTCCTTTAAGGCATAGGTGCCATAAGGTTCCTTACTTTCGGGATTATAGGACAGGTACCAATCATCAATAATTTCGGTTTCTGATTTTTTAAACCCAAAAAAATAGAGCAGTGCCACCAATAACAGGACGGCACCACCAAGAATTGCTATTTTCCCCGATTTACCCATCTATTTTACACCCAACTTTTTCATAAACCGTGTGAAAACTGGTTGAATTTGCTCAAATTTCGATTGATCCAATTCACGCTCACCGTACCAAATAATTTCAAAATACGAAACGGACGTATTGAAGTCGTCATAATCTGTCTTTCCAACCATTTCCGTCAAATAGTGGAAATTGGTTTTCTCCTTTTGCCATTCAATCCATTTCTTTTGAGCGAGATCACGCACAATAAAGATAAAATAAATCCTTACCGCACCCCGATAATCTTGATTGTCGAGTGCTTCTTTCAGTAATCGTTCTAATTCCGTAAGCGGAATTTCAGTTGGATTTACGTCTTCTAAAGCAATCGCAGCCCGATCAATCTTCTTTCCTTTCGATTCGGCATTTAAAAAGAGTTGATAAATCAGCCAAATTAAACCGATCGCAAACAAACCAATAATGATGTACCCAATAACCCCCAAACCTTGAAAAACACTAAGATTAGGTCGCACCCTTGGAATTGAAGACGAGGAAGATGATCTTGGTTGTGATTGTGGCTCTGCTTCTCCATCTCCATCTCCCCCTTCACGATCGTCAATCGACTCCCCTTTTTGTAAGCGATCATTATTATACTCTTGATCCGATTCGTAAGTCCACCTTCGTCCAGACCCACCATCTTTCCCTTCATAACGAACGCCATCTCTCAAGTCCTCCCATTTACCTTCATTTAAGCCATGGTCGTATAAATCATCCGATTGGCCGTAAACCAAGGAAGTAAGCATTAAAAGCGCTATGCCTAAAAATTTATTCAAAATCAATTTCTGTTTCAAAACTACGATTACGTCTACCAAAATTTTCTAGGCGCTCATACAATCCTTTAGCCGTTTTTCGCTCAATTGAAGCATAGTGACTCAATGCAAACGAAATCATAATAATGGAAATAGCAAAAAAGAAATAAAGCATATAAATCACGGCATGGACAAGTTGAATAATTGAACTGTAATCATTCGTTACGGTATTTAAGGTTTGCTTTAAAAAATCATCTAAAATCATCATTAAGCCCAATTCAAAAGGGTTGTGAAGTAAAAAAAAGAAGAGCGTTACAATACAAATTGAAGAGATAAATGAAAGAAGCAAATCTCCATACCCCCCTTTACCCAGATCAAAACACTTTCCAAGTGCCTTGAAAAAATTCACATTATCCATGATTATAATAGAAGGAATACTGTTAAAAAACGGACCAATAAATAAGCCTAAGAATAAAATAAATCCAGGAGAAAACAAGAATATGGTATAAATGACTAACGCATACAAATAGAGCCAAATAATATACTTTGACAAAAATTTAAAATAGCCAGCAATTAGACCTTCCTCTTTTGTTCTATTGTGTATAACATAATATGATGCTGCGATTAGCATGGCAAAAGGTATGCACCAACCTAACAACTTATACCAAGCAAAATAATTACCTGTGCCGAAAAGCACACCAAAAGAAGCGTACCAGGTCATATTAAAATTAAATCGGCCCCATTCAAGTGAAAAAATCACGGCGATCATTACTACCATTAAGGGGAAAATGAGATTAAAAAAGATGCGTGAGAGTGGCGATACAGCCTCTATAAAAAGTGTAAAAGTATCTGTGAAAATTTCGCTTGGTTTACGGATCTTATGCCAAATCATTTCACGCTTTGGAATAAAACGGGGTATTTCTCTCACTTCAATTTTTTCCGGAAACTTTTTGGCTACAACAAAAGGTAAGATCACGTAGTAGGCAATGATAATAGCAAAAGAGACAAATATAATGAGCAATTTAACAGCAGAAGGCATGGTTAAATAATGCCGCGTCACAAAACTCTCCAATGTTCCAGCCATAATGAAAAAGGGAATTAAACTCAGCATAATGACGAGACCCCTTTTCGCGGCGAAAACAAGAGATTGAACGCGCGTATATGAACCCGGAAAAATAATTCCATTCCCTACTGTAAGTCCAGCCGCGCCAGCAATAACTATGGCAGATATTTCAAAGGCACCGTGAATCCAAATGGTCAAAAATGTAGTAAACAATAAGCCCTTTGCTTTAAACCACCACTGAAACGTACCCAACATGATTCCGTTTTGCAGCAATACCCAGTAGGTGCCTAGCGTGAATAGAATGCCGCCAACAAAAGCAAAAAAGGCGACACGAATATTATTGATTGTAATTTGAAAAAACATTGAAACTTGAGGCGAGTCTCCATAGACACCCATAGGATCTCCGTTTCTGATATTCTCCTCCGTCATAGTTACATAATAATCCGGCATGACAATTTTCACGAATTCAGGATCAAAATGCTGAGAAATTATGCCAACCAAAGCTGCCAAGACGAAAAAAATAAAAGCTGTCAACATATTTCGTCGAGCTCGATAAACTTCTAAAGGAATGGTTTCTGCCCAAAACTTGAACAAATTACCTAAAGGCTGTTTGCGTTGACGATATAAACTTGTGAAAACACCCTGCGAAAGTTGATTGAGATAAACCCTAACTGATCGTCGTGGATAAAATGTACGGGCATAAGAAAGATCCTCAGTGATTTCCGTAAACAATTCAGAAACTTCATCAGGATCGTTGTTTTTATTCGAAGCTAATTTCTCGAATCGTGCCCACTTTTTTTTGTTCTGCGTTATGAAATCGGTTTCCTTCATCAATTGCCTTGGAAGCTAAAAATACTGCTTTTTTGTTTTCAAAATTTGTTTTGCTGGATAATCTTAATTTTATCTTGAAAATCCTAAAATAATATCCTTTTGTCGACGGCATCAAACAACTCAACGATAAAGTGTAGAATTGTATTCTTTAATTTATTTACATTTGCCCCCTAAACCTTTTTTAACTAACGATTATGTTAAAAGAATTTAAAGCATTTATAATGACCGGCAATGTGGTCGACCTAGCTATAGCCGTACTTTTGGCAGGAGCTGCAGGACTTGTTGTAAGTGGATTTGTTGCGGATATTATGATGCCAATTGTTGGCCATTTTACGGGCGGGATGGATTTCGCTGAGTTAAAAATAACCTTATCTGATCCTGTACTCGAAGTTCTTGCTGAAGATGGGACTGTAATTACACCAGGTGTTGCTGAAAATGCAATTATGTATGGTAAATGGATCAACGCACTCATCAATCTCGTGATTGTAGGATTTGTATTGTTTATGATTGTAAAAGCCATGAACAAAATGAAAAAGAAAAAAGAAGAAGCTCCAGCTGCTCCTCCAGCACCGTCAAAAGAAGAAGTATTGTTAGGAGAAATCCGCGACTTACTAAAAAACAAATAGAATACATAAACAAAAAAGCATGAAAAAGATTTTTCTGACAGTCCTTGGAATGGGCTTAGTGACAACTATGTCTTATTCACAAGTAACGGAATTAGAAGCTGACGTAAAAAAAGAGAGCAAAGACACCCTTGATGGATGGAAAAAGGGCGGTTATTTTGCGTTAAACGGTTCGCAAGTAAGTTTAACAAATTGGGTTGCCGGTGGACAGAATTCAATTTCTATAAACAGTCTATTTGGCTTGTATGCGAATTTGAAAAAGGGCTCCATGACGTGGGAAAACTCACTTGATTTTGGATACGGAATTTTACGTCAAAGCGAGCAGTTGTTTAGTTCAACTGGCGAAAAATGGATCAAAACAGATGACCGTTTAGACATCACTTCTAAATATGGTAAACGCGCTTCAGAACATTGGTATTATGCTGGATTAGTAAACTTCCGAACGCAAACAACTGCAGGTTATGACTATGCAATAGATGACGTGACAGAAATTTCAGGATTTATGGCACCAGGTTATTTATTAGGTGCGATAGGAATGGATTACAAACCAAATCCGAAATTTAGCATGTTCATTGCTCCTCTGACAACGAAGCTTACTTTTGTTAATGACACCATTTTGGCGAATGCAGGATCTTTCGGAGTTACACCTTCATCAATCGATCCTATTTCTGGTCTTTACACATCAGGTAGACAATTTCGTGGAGAATTAGGGGGATACGTGCGTATGCAATACAAAACAAAATTAGCACCAAATATCAACTATACCACAAGGCTAGATTTGTTCACCAATTACTTGCACAATCCATCTAGAATTGACGTTAACTGGGAAAACTTGGTTGAAATTAAATTATGGAAATTCATTTCCGCTACACTTTCTACTACATTGATTTATGACGACGATATTGATGTAACAACGATCAATGCGGATGGTGAAACTTCACGTGGACCACGTGTCCAATTTAAGGAAGTTTTTGGACTTGGATTGTCTTGGAAGTTTGATCAAAACTAAAAATGAAAAGCATCAAAAAAAGCATTTGAAACATAAGTTTCAAATGCTTTTTTATTTTGTGCCGCACAATTTGTATGTTTGTGTAATATAACGACTTATATTACACGCTCTATGTTTATGTTTAAAGTCAAAAATAGAATAAAAAATAGCTCGGCAAACCCGGCAATGATTTGTTTTGCCGTGCTCCTTGGAACCTCTTACACTTCTTTCGCAGACTTTTCGATAGAGGGTCAATTTCAAGGGAAAAGTATCTACGTCCAAAATCCAATTGACGAAGATGGATTTGGATATTGCATCAATCGCATTACGTTAAACAGTGAGGTGATTCCTGTAGATGTTCATGCCAGTGCCTTTCAAATTGATTTAGGCGAATACAATATGAAAATCGGTGACGACGTTGTTCTTCTTTTTGAACATGAACCTGGTTGTCGTGCCAAAATTTTAAATCCAGAGGCCTTGCGACCTAAAAGCACATTTGTGATTCAAGAAATAGCCTGCACAGAATCGGGTGTTCTCACGTGGTCGACAACTGAAGAATCAGGAAAGCTCAACTTCCTTGTCGAACAATATAAATGGAATAAATGGGTTGTTATTGGTGAGGTGAATGGAGTTGGCACGTCCGGTTTGAATGTGTATACATTCAATGTCGTTCCTCACTCTGGCGAGAATACTATTCGCGTTTCACAAATAGATAATACAAGTAAAAAACGTACATCTCAATCCATCACATTTAAATCCACCTTGATTGGTACGGCCAAATTATCTGTTTCAAAAGAGGAAAAAACGATTTCATTTTTATTGGATGGGGTCAATACAAAAACGAAATATGAAATTTTTGATGCTTATGGTAATATCGTCAAAAAAGGATATAATGCGACAGTAGACTATTCGAACCTCAAGCCGGGAGTCTATCATGTCAATTACGATAATAAAAATGACAAAATTATCGTGAAATAAGTATTTTTAAACGCATTAAAAAAGGGGTTCCGATTGATTCAGAACCCCTTTTTTTGGTTAAGTCGGAAAGGTTGAAAGGTTTGGTCGTTAAATGGTAATTGTTAGACTTTTTTAATCACTTCTTTCCTATTTCCCCTTATCAATTGTTAACCTTCACGCACGCCCACCGGCCCCTGTGCGATCCAATTAGAATCAAGCTTCTCCCGCCTTGAGAGTCCACTTGACTTTTTGCTTATATCACTTCTTTATGTCAAGATTTTTAAAAGGTCACCTCTTCACCAAAAAAAATATTAAATTCATCTAATCGATTCTTTAGAAAACCTCAAAACTATGGCAGATATAAAACAACAACTAAATGAACATCTCACCTTTTTAACTCAAATCGATCCTCCTAGAAATTGGATAAATCGTGAATCATTGGCTATTGCAGCAGACTATATTCGGACGAGCTTTAAACTAGAAAATTACGACGTTATTGATCAAAAATGGGAGGTTGGAAAGTTTGACTATACCAATGTTATTGCAAAATACAACCCACATTTGAAGCAACGACTTATCATTGGTGCTCATTATGATGTTTTTTCAAATCAGCCGGGAGCGGACGACAATGGCAGTGGCGTTGCAGGTTTATTGACGCTTGCGAAACGAATTGCTACAGAAAAACCAAACTTGCCCTATGGAATAGATTTTGTTAGTTATTGCCTTGAAGAACCGCCACATTTTGGCACTAAAAACATGGGCAGTTATATTCACGCGAAATCTCTTGCAGATCAAGACATTCCAGTGATTGGAATGATTTGTTTAGATATGATAGGGTATTTTGATGACCGTTCCAATTCTCAGCAGTATCCTAAGGCAGAATTCACTGCGAATTTGCCGCACGTGGGCAACTTTATTGGACTTGTAGGACTGAATAAATTCGACACATTCAATAGCGCTATTTACACCCAAATGAATCGTCAAAAAGAAGTTAAGACAGTACCAATAAGTTTTCCATCAGCCGACGGCTTAGCGGGACTTTCTGATCATAGGAATTATTGGCTTTTTGATTTTCCTGCTGTTATGATTAATGATACAGCCAAATATAGAAACCCCAATTATCATGAACCAACAGATACCTTAGAAACATTAGATTTAGATAAAATATCAGCGGTTGTTGACGCCGTTTATCTTGCTGTATCGGAACCTCTTCCTTTTACATCCGAAGAAGAAGTCAACCAAGACAACGATACGCCTACAAAACCGCACTTTTTTAACCGATTTTGCAGTTGGATTAAGGGGCTCTTTACCTCTACGAAAAACAAGTAGTCATTGAATAGAACCCGCATAAACTCATCAGGAAAATCAATTCGAGAGAAGAAAGGTTAAGAAGTTTATTTCCTTGTAAAAACTGTATCAATCTCCGTATATCTTTCCCTTTCATAGGGCGATAGACAATCGAATAAAATGACGAGCGAATTTGCATCCATTTCAACAGGCAAGAAATCACTTTTACTGGAAAGATAATCCAGCTGAAAGGTCTTTGCAGATTCAGAAATAGCCACTTTCTGAATTGCTCCGCTTAGAAATTAACCAACTTCTTATGATTTACGTTTCGCTTTTCGCGCTTCCTTCCGTGTCATTTTAGGCGCTTCAGCCGGTTCCTCATTATCTAAACTAAAGTTGATTGGCAAGGTAAAATTGACCGGAACCGGCTCACCTTGAATCATACCAGGTTTCCATCTTGGCATTAACGATACCACTCTTAATGCTTCAGCGTTCAGCGATTCGCTAATACCTTTTACAACCTTCGCAGCCCCAATTTCACCTGTTTTTTCCACCACAAATTTAACATAGACAATGCCTTGTTCGTTGTGTTCTAACGCATACGTTGGATAGGTGACATTTTCTTGAATCCATCTGCTCATGGCGTCTGGTCCACCCGGAAATTCGGGTTCAACTTCAACAAAATCATAAATTTTTTCGTCTGGCTCCTGAGCGACCAGAACGAGGGGAAACAAGGCTAAAACTAGGAGTAATTTTTTCATAAATTAGATTAATTAAAACCTAAGATACAACTTTTTCTTTGCGCTTAAATCCATACACACCTATTAAAGCTTTATAACATTGCTTTTCATTCTCAAATTTAATAAGCTGCAGTTTGTCATGTGTTTTTCGCGGATTGTCAATGGTTAAATGAATTTCTGTTCCAAAACGCTCAATATTTTTGATGATAACGTAATGCTGTTGTAGCACTTTAAAACGGCCACCTGGCTTTTTCATTTGATTCCAAGAAGTCCATGCCATAAGCGTTGCCCCTTCTTTCAATTTGTTTTGAATTTCTTCAATTGTATGGCGATAGGTTCGCATTGGAACCGAATCGATATCAAAATATGTCTTCAAAAACTTGCGCAACTGCACCGGAAAAGTGATGCCTTGCCACTCGTTAAATTTCGTTCCGGGATTATTATTATATCCTGTTACAGGGTTGTAAAATGATTTTACAGTAGCTTGTAAGATAAAATTTGCTGCTGAATGACCGGCAGTTGGCTCCATCCTTTTTAAATAAGTCGGAACTTTAATGGGTGGTGTTAAAAATGAACGAGTAATGTACTGCCCATTTGCATAAAAATAGCCCCCCATTTTCACCAAATTCACTGGATCCAATTCTGCGGCTATTTTCATAACACATGCTATGCCACAAAGTGGATGCACACCTTGAGAAATACCCAAAGGATTGGTAATTAAATCGCGCATTGAGTTTAAAAGCTCCTCTTTGGTAATGGCAGAAAAAGCAACCTTTCCGTCTAAACATTTTGGATTAAACCGATCGATCAATTTTAGTGCTTGTAGCTGCCGAAAATTCAATGTATTACTCATATTATGCGAGGTAATACAAAAATAATGCTAGAAATTTAAATGCTTATTTTCAGGTTGATATAATTGAAATGATTTAATAAAAACTTCAAAACGAATTGTTTATTCGTGCGAATATTCTATCTTCATAATTAAGGGACTAAAATTTATCATCCACTATTGGAACAACTTTTACATGTATGAAAAAGATTTATCTTACCCTCACATTCTTCTTACCTCTATTTTGCTTTGGTCAACTCGCTTGGACACATGCGATATAAATTTTACGAAAACGAGTTAAAGCGAATCAATTCGAAATTGAAAAACCACAAAAAGAAAGGGATGTAAGATTACTTCCCTTTTAAAATTCCTTTATTCTCATTCAGCGCAAAAAGCACCGCCATGTCTTCAAATTCAAATTGCCATTCCCCGCGACTATTTTGGGGAAGATCAAAATGTTGCGTTTTGACAGATGGCGTTAAGGTATACGGTTTATTATTTGCAATAATCTTAATTTTAAGTTTATTAAAATTTGCTGGAACATTGCTCCATCTATAATAGACGACACCTTTATCTGTGTAAGTATAATCCAATTCGGGAACAAAATTACTGCTTAGATATTGGTCGAAAAACCATCCATAATCTTCACCCGTTTTAGCGTTCACCATATCCGTGAAATCTTTAGATTCTACGATCTGATATTTGTAGGTTCCATAAAAGGACTTTAAAATGTCAAAAAACAAAGAATCATCTTCCATTTGACAGCGAAGACTGTGCAAAATCCAAGAGCCTTTTCCATAGACATCCGAATTTTTTCTAAAATGGAAACATCTTCTATCCTTTACACCAATTACGGGATACTTATTTTTAATCATGATGCGCTGATTCAACATAGTGGATTCGTATCCTTCTTTACCCATTTCTTTCTCCGCGTAAAGTGCTTCCGAATAGGTTGCAAAACCTTCTTGAATCCATACATCCGCTAAATCTTTTACAGTGATACTATTTCCCCACCACTCATGTGCTGTTTCGTGCAAGATGATATAATCGGTTGAACTTCCATACCCATTTTTGTAGCCTTGACCGTAGGCAATAGCTGATTGATGTTCCATTCCCGCATAAGGTGATTCGACCAATTTAAATCCATCACGGTACCATGGATATTCACCAAATAATTCTTCATACGCTTTTAAAATAGGAACAACCTGCTCAAAATGACGTTTTGCCATTAAATAATGCGGTTCAAGGACATAATAATCAAGCTGTAAAATTTTATCGTTTATGCCTTTATACGTTTCGTTAAAATGGCGAAATTTACCAACGTAAATGGTTACGTTGTAAGAATTAATCGGATAGGACACAAACCAATTATAGGTTTTATAATCCCCATTTTCGGTCGAGCCTTCCAATTGCCCATTCCCAACAGCAACAAGCTCTTTAGGAACGGTATAATGCATGCGAACACTATCTGCTTCGTCAGAAGTATGATCTTTTAATGGCCACCATAAACTGGCGCCATCTGTTTCACATGCCACTCCTAACCATGGATATTTAGCCTCGTCCTTTTTCCACACAAAGCCCCCTTTCCAGGGTGCTTTTTTCGCTTCTTCGGGCTTTCCATTGTAAGCAATTTCTAAAATAAAGTTGTCGCCTTTTTTATGATCTGCTTCAACGAATACAGCCCGTTCATTCCAAGTATAATTCAAAGCAGTTTGTGTCGTTTTATCCATCAACTTCGTAATTTCAAAATTGGGATGGAGATCAATTTGAAGTGCAGAGAAATCTGTTTTCGCAGTAGCATGAATTTGAACAATACCATCCAACTTCTTTTTATCAGAATCAACCGTTAAAGAAAAGTCATAATAATGCACATCATAACAAGTCCGCTGTTCAGTTAATTCGCCCAATAAAATGGTTTCATCTGAATACTTAATGGCTTTTCCTGCTTTGTTTGGGTTATGTACTTTGAAATGAATGCCAACTAGGGCACAGGAGTTAAAAAGTAGAAAAATGAAGAGTAGACCTAAAAAACGCATGAGTAAAAGGTTAAATAAGAGCGCTAAATTAAGCGATTGACTTCAATCTTCGATAAATTCTTGGTGATTACGTTTCAAAAATCACTTCAAAAACTGACCATTGTTTTAAAATGAGCATTCTAAACCTGCTAATTTTGAACTATGAATACAACAACAGCCACGATCATTTTTGTTATCGTAATGTTGCATTTGGTAGCCGGTTTTGTTTGGTTGGCTTATAAGATGCGCAAAAGGGATTAAAGCATAATTTGTTCATTAAAAATACTCCTTTCAAGCCACTCTAATAAAAGTAGACATCTGTCTTTTTTATCGTTATGTTGTTGCGATATTTTATCAGCCGCTTCTATATCAAGTGCCTACAATTTCTGCAATCCAATCACCGTATCACCTTCTTCAAGATCCGCTAAAAGATGATTTTTTGCATCCAAAGTATTGAACGTAATTTCATCAGCTAGTACCTCAGCACAAATATAATCCGCATTAGAATCGATAGCTGCCTTTACAATTTCATTCGTATCAAATGTCAAATTAATGCGATCCATCACTTCTAAACCACTGTCTTTGCGGTAATTTTGAATACGACTCACTAATTCACGTGCAATTCCTTCGCTTTTTAGTTCATCTGTCAAGGTGATATCCAATGCGACCGTCATTCTGCCCTCAGAAGCCACTAACCAACCCGGAATATCATCTGTCGTGATATCGAAATCTAAAAGATCTAATTCAATATCCGTGTCCATCAAATTTCCTTTCCACCCTTCATTTTGTTCAACTTCTGAAATATCCGCATTGGTCCATGTTGCAACCATGGCAGCAATTGCTTTCATTTGTTGCCCGTATTTTGGTCCGATTGTTTTGAAATTTGGCTTTATTTTTTTGACGAGAATTCCTTCCGTATCCTCCAACATTTCAATTTCTTTAATGTTGGTTTCGGATAAAACGATATCTTTTACATCTTCCAAGCGTCTTGCAAAATCGGCATCCAAAACAGGAACCATAATTTTTTGCAACGGTTGACGCACTTTTAATTTCGCTCCTTGGCGCAAGCCTAAAACCATGGAAGATACCTTTTGGGCAATAGCCATTTTTTCTTCCAAATCTAAATCGATTTCGGCTGCATTCACAGCTGGAAAATCGGCTAAGTGAACCGACTCTGCTTGATGTAAATTAGAAACGGCATTCAAATCTTGGAAGAGTTGATCCATAAAAAATGGCGCAATAGGAGCGCTGAGAATAGAGACAGCCTCTAAACAACGATAAAGTGTTTGGTAAGCCGAAATTTTATCTTCTGAATAGTCACCTTTCCAGAAACGTCTTCTGCACAAACGCACATACCAATTGGATAATTCGTCCGAAACAAAACCTTGAATTAAACGACCTGCTTTAGTTGGTTCGTAAGCAGCAAAGGCGCTGTCTACTTCACCAATTAAGGTATTTAATTTCGATAGAATCCAACGATCAATTTCTGGACGTTTTGCAAAATCGACTTGCGGTTCTGCAAAACTGAAATTGTCGATATTCGCATAAAGTGCAAAGAAAGAATAGGTATTATAAAGCGTTCCAAAGAATTTGCGTTGCACCTCAACAATTCCCTCTTCATCAAATTTTAAGTTATCCCAAGGTTGCGCATTGGTTACCATATACCAGCGGGTTGCATCCGCACCGTATGTATTTAAGTTTTGAATCGGCTCGACAGTATTGCCCAAACTTTTGGACATTTTTTTACCAAATTTATCCAAAACCAATCCATTTGACATAACGTTTTTATACGCCACCGAATCAAATACTAAAGCAGCAATCACATGTTGGGTATAAAACCAACCGCGCGTTTGATCCACTCCTTCTGCAATAAAATCAGATGGGAATCCTTTAC
This sequence comes from Crocinitomix sp., assembly GCA_023263555.1. Lineage (GTDB taxonomy): Bacteria > Bacteroidota > Bacteroidia > Flavobacteriales_D > Crocinitomicaceae > Crocinitomix. Next base: position 21,289 of record JALQVX010000029.1, on the reverse strand, counting down.
GGTCATCTATCATTTCTTTGTTTTCGAAAGGATAATGGTGCTGCGCATAAGGCACAGAACCTGAATCAAACCAGACATCAATTAAGTCGGCTTCACGCATCATAGGTTTACCAGATAGTGAAACAAGAATCAATTGATCCACATAGTTTTTATGGAGATCCACTAGCTCATAATTCGCTTTTGACATATCGCCCGAAACAAATTCAACTAAAGGATTAGTTTTCATAATTCCCGCATCCACAGACTTTTGCACTTCTGATTTTAATTGTTCGATTGAAGAAATACAGATTTGTTCTGATTTATCTTCAGACGTCCACACTGGAATTGGAATTCCCCAATAACGCGAACGCGAGAGGTTCCAATCATTCGCTGTTGCCAACCAATTTCCAAAACGGCCTTCACCTGTTGCTTTTGGTTGCCAATTAATTGTTTTATTCAGTTCAACCAAACGCTCACGATTTTCAGCCACTTTAATAAACCAAGAATCCAATGGATAATAAAGAATCGGTTTATCAGTTCGCCAACAATGTGGGTAGGAGTGTTCGTATTTTTCAATATTGAACGCTCTATTTTCAATTTTTAATTTAAGTGTGATTCGCTCGTCCACACTCATATACGCTTTCAAATCGGAGATAATCGCTTTGAGATTCTCCTTTTGGATGACTAATTCATCCTCCTTTTCATTTCCTTCAAGGTATTCTGCTTTCACATATTCCCCCGCAAAACCAAAAATAGGATCGGCAACTTCTTTTCTAAAACGTCCTTGTAAATCAACCAAAGGAACAGCTTTACCATTCTCGTCCAAAATCAACAGAGGAGGAACGCCCGCCGCTTTCGCAACTAAAGCATCATCCGCGCCAAATGTCGGAGCTGTATGAACGATACCCGTTCCATCTTCAGTTGTTACGAAATCTCCTGGAATAACAACAAATGCTTTGTCTGCATCCTCAAAAGGTAAGGCGTATGGTAATAATTGCTCGTACTTAATTCCGACTAAATCAGAACCTTTGCACTCACCTATAATTGTATAAGGGATTTTTTTATCGCCGGCTTTATAATTCAGTTCTTCAGAAGAATCAACTGCCTCAAATTTTTTACCAAATTGTTTGCCTACCAAATTTTTAGCCAAGACCACTTCAATTGGTTCATGCGTATATTGGTTAAACGATTTAACCAACACATAGTCAATTTTTGGACCGACTGTCAAGGCAGTATTTGACGGCAAGGTCCATGGTGTAGTCGTCCAAGCAAGAATATACAAATTCTCAAGATTTGCGTTAGCAAAAGGAACTGCTTGATCACCTTTCACCTTAAACTGAGCCACACACGTCGTATCTTTCACATCCTGATAGGCACCAGGTTGGTTAATTTCATGCGAACTAAGACCAGTTCCTGCTTTCGGCGAATACGGCTGAATGGTGTATCCTTTATACATCAAATCTTTTGCATAAATCTGACCGAGGAGCCACCACACGGATTCCATATATTTGCTATCATAAGTAATATATGGATCATCCATATTTACCCAATAGCCCATCTTTACGGTCAATTTATTCCATTCATCCGTATACCGCATAACAGATTCACGGCACGCACGATTATAATCTTCAATCGAAATTTTAGTTCCGATATCCTCTTTTGTAATTCCGAGTTCTTTTTCAACTTTCAATTCGACTGGTAAACCATGCGTATCCCAGCCCGCTTTACGCTTTACTTGAAATCCTTTTAATGTTTTATAGCGACAAAAAATATCCTTAATTGAGCGCGCCATAACATGGTGAATGCCAGGCATGCCGTTCGCAGAAGGAGGGCCTTCTGTAAAAATAAATGGGGTATTTCCTTCACGCGTGTCGATACTCTTTTGGAAGATGTTATTTTTCTCCCACATTTCCAATACTTTTTCGGCTACGTTTGGTAAGTTAAGCCCTTTATATTCAGGATATTTCTTGCTCATTTTTACAATCACTAATTTGAAGCCACAAAAATAGGGAATTTTTATGAAGAAAGGATTCTTAGAAGGTGTGAAGGTAGGAGAAGAATGCTATTCGTTCCAATCAACCACTTTTACTGCACCATCATCACCAAAAGGACCTTGTTGTTGTCCATCTACTTTCGGGCGCCAAAGATCACCTCCATCACCTCCATGATTAACAATAAAAATTTGGTCAAAATAAGGTTTTGCTTCGTGGGTAATAAAAACCGTCACATCTCCTCCGTCACCGCCTTTACCTCCGTATTTACTGATTCCTCCTTTACCTCCAACGGAATAAATCTCAAGGAAACCTACTCCTGCAACTAGATATTTGACATGTTCACCTCCTAAATCTTTACGAACAACGACTTTCAAATAATCCGTTCCATTTTGGGCTTGAATCAGAGAAATATACACATCCAAATCAGGTCCTTTACCTCCAACAATATTCGGGTCACTATTATTGGTTAGTGTTTGCGAATTATCAATAAACTCAATATTTACACGTCCGGCAATGGGAACTTTACGGAAGCCATCATTGGAATTCGCACGTGGATCATATCCATTTTTTCCTGAAAAATAAACAGCTTGAATTCCATCATATAAAATTGGGGTTACCACCGTAGCGTTGATCGAAGGTTTTCTGCGCAATTTTACAGAAAAAACAACCTCAGGATCCTCGTATGCATCATCTGCAATTTTTAAGGTCAAAGACGTGCGTGATTTATCATGAATGACTGCTCCTTTGTCCAATTCGAAAACATAGTCAGCAAAATTGATCGTTGTATTTGATTCGGTTGAAAAAATTTCGGATGAATCTTTTAACACTGTCCTTAAGGATAACTCTACTAGGTTACCCGGCATGATATCATTTGGCTTATAAATAAATTCCACCCTTGAAATTTGTTTGAGCAAGCCTGGTTTTATAAAAGCGAGGCCAACAAGAGCAAATACAAAAAAAAGGAATGGTTTAACAGGCATTTATTAAAGCTATGGTCGTTTTAAACACTGCAAAAATTGTACCACCTCGGTAGAATACCAAATTTAGTAAAACAAATCAAATAGAAAACAAAAAACATGTAGCCTTTGCCCGATTTGAATTCGCCCTTTCGGATGTATTTATAGAGGTTAACCTAATCTATTTTCCCTTTCTTTTTATAGGGTCGAATTATCAGTCTCAACCCATTATTATAGCGGAAATAATTCCAACTCCAATTCACAAATACGACCAATCTATTCCTAAATCCTACGAGTAACATTAAATGCACAAACATCCAGATGAACCAGGCAAAAATACCTTGAAATTTAAACTTACCTGTTTCTACGACAGCCTTGTTTTTGCCCACCGTTGCCATTGAACCTTTATCGTTATAATAAAAAGGTTCTATCTTTTGATTCTTCGCTTTACGGTTAAAGGTTTTCGCTAAATAGGCTCCTTGTTGCGCTGCAACAGAGGCTAGCATAGGATGTCCCTCTTTGTTATTGTTCGATTGAACAAGCGCAGCATCACCTAAAACATAAATCGAGGTTCTGTCGCACCTGTTATATTTTGCATGAATTTCTTATAAAATTGGAAATCAACAAAAACAATAACGGCTGTAAATAAGCGACTTAAATAAACCACAAGTCTCCGTCGAAGTCAAATAAACGCTTAATTTTGGTAGGTGCGACAGAACCTGAAATAGATGCCTTAGAAGAACTGAGCAAAATCATTTAATTGATGAACTGTATCATTTTATTTATGAACGACATGAAAAAAAACCCCTCTTTTTATTCTCGCAATAAAAAGAGGGGTTTTTACTTAAATGAACTTTGTGTTAGTTTTTTGTAATCTGAATTGATTTTGTAGAACCATTAACAATCACATTGAGGAGGTAAGCACCACTTGCCAATGTTGAAAAATCAATTTGTTCAAAGTCAATACCTGATCCCACCATCAATACATCACCATTCAATGCGAATAACTTATATTCAAATGCTCCTTGAAGGTTGATGTTAAGATGCTCTGTTGTAGGGTTTGGATATACTGTAATATTAAATTCATTTTGCTCATCAACTGACAATTGCGTAGCGATCACAATCGTTTCATTTACAAGACAATTTTTTGAATCTTTCACGGACACTGCATATGATCCGCCTGCTAAACCGGTTAAATCTTCGGTATCGTCATAATCCCCTGTACCGTCATTATCCCAATCAAAAGTATACGTTGGAGTTCCTCCTGTTACCGTGATATCAATCGCACCGTCACCACCTATTTCTTCGCTAATAGTTGTGTAGGTGATAAACAGCTCTTCATTCACATCAACCGTTACCTCATCCGTTCCCTCACAGCCAAATTCATTCATACCAATAACTGTAAATACATGTGCCCCTGCCTCTGTTGGTGTATACGGTATGCCGTCCATAACAGGTGCGGGTGTCCATTCATAAGCATCAGCGCCAGAACCAGTGAGCGTTATGCTTTCGCCAAAACAAATTGATGGATCGTCAACAGCAGCAATAATTGTCGGAGATGGAAAAACTTCGAGTGTTATTGTATCGGAATTAACACATCCAATACCCGTCGTTCCCGTAACGATATATGTCGAAAGCCCCAAAGGAGGTGAAAAAGGTTCGTCATCTACAACACCGGCAACATCCCATACGTAACTTGCCGCGCCTGTTCCATATAAAACAATCTCCATGCCCTCGCAAATGAGTTCTTCATCCACATGTGCGATTACGTTGGGTGGAGGGAGAACAAGAATTTCAACATTGGCACCACAATCATCACCATCTGAACTTACGGCTGTATAGGTAATGTATCCATATTCATCTGGTGTAAAAGGTTCACCATTGACAATTCCGTCGGACCAAATAATTGTAGCTCCACTTTCAGAAGTCGCTTCAAGCGTTAATGATTCACCAAAACAAATTGTTTCTTCAGATACCGTTACGGTTAATGGATTACACAATACTGTAATAATAATTTGGCCATTTCCAGATCTTAAACCACTCGTGGTTGATCCATCCAATACACCCCCAGTATAGGACGATCCTCCGCCACCACCAGCCGCATAGGCTCCTCCACCACCAAAATATCCGCCACCGCCACCAGCGACATGGTAACCACCTGTTCCTCCGACGCCAGAAACACCAGCAGAACCTACTCCGCCACCAGCTCCTCCAGCCATAGGTGTTCCACCCATTCCTACAGGATAACCTCCCGATAAATTGATTCCGTTAGATCCTGTATAACCGCCTCCTGCCCCTCCTGTTCCATGGTCAGGGCATCCGGTATTTCCGCCGCCACCGCCACCAGCAACAATAATTCGATTAGCCAAGGCTATTCCGCCGTGGCGCACATCCGTTGCTCCGCCGCCGCCGCCGCCATATTGGCCAGCTGCTCCGCCACCATTAAATCCTCCTGGAGCACCTGAGCCCAATGTTACAGTTGGCTTCCCCCCAACAAAGAGGGTATACGTATCACCTGGAGTAACGATTAGATTTCCAACAGCATATCCTCCCAAACCTCCATCCGCTTCTGTCACGCCTCCGCAAACTTCTGAATCACCACCTTGAGCTCCCCATGTTTCAATTTGAATATAACTGACTCCAGGCGGAATGATATAGGTTTCAGCCGCACCAGTGTAATCAAAAGTGGTGACTTGTGCACTGCTCGAAAAACTCGCCATGACAAACCCACATATAATGGTGTAAAATTTTTTCATATTCAAAATCGTTAGTTGTACACGAATCTATAACATTTGCTCCGTCAATCAAAATAATTTTATAAAAATAATTTTATAAAACCCACTAATGAATATACTGTCATTCAAATGAGAGGATAAAAGGCATCATAAAAATGCTCTATCTGTTTTTGACGAGTGTTAAGAATGATGGAGATAATATCAAAACGCGTTTCGGGATCAATGTCTTTATCATGGATATAAGCATTAGCCACTTTTACAATTGCCTTTTGTTTTTGTTTTGTGACTGTAATTTCGGGACCAGCCATAAAATCTGAGTTTCGCGTTTTGACTTCAACCACCACTAAATAACCCTTATGTTCTGCAATTATATCAACCTCTAAATGCCGAAATCTATAATTTCTTTCAAGAATTTTATATCCTTTCTCTATCAAAAAATCATGTGCTATTTGCTCACCTTTTTTACCCAGTTCGTTATGATCTGCCATTTTTAATTTCAAAAAATATTAATAAATAGTCTGAGAGATGTTATCGGATAGGGTTATACGAATGTACGAGAAATTCTTTAAAAAATTAAATTTGGACTCATTCTTAGTCTTTATTGGACGACTCGATCTTAATAATTTCCTACATTTGGTAACAAAAACGGCGGAACCAATTATAGAATTGTATGAAAAGACAGATCTCCTTCATCACCTTTATACTAATGTTGATCATGCCTCTAGCAGGATCGTCACAAAATTATTCGTTCAAAAAGAAATTTGGAACGCAGAAAAATGCAATGTATTTTTACTGGGGGTATAACCGTGCGGTCTACTCGAAAAGCGACATTAACTTTTACAGCGCAGATTATAATTTTACACTTCGTGATGCAAGAGCACAAGACAGACCGGTCCGCACCTTCAAAACCTACGTCAATCCAACAACAATAACAGTTCCACAATTTAACATTCGATTAGGATGGTATTATAAATTCCGCTGGGATTTCTCCATTGGCTACGACCATATGAAATACGTAATGCGTGATAACCAATACGTTTATATTAATGGAAATGCAGGTACGACAACATCAAGTCAACTTTCCGGAAATTATACCGATTTGGATGGTTTAGTTCTGATCAGACCGCAAGATTTACACTATGAAAACACGAATGGATTAAACTACGTATCAATTCAATTAAACAATACCTCCCCATTATTCAAAACGAAGGATCGTAAATTTGCAATCCAACGGAGATTAGGAATGGGACTAGGACCTGTAATAACACAAACAGATTTTATGTGGGACGGTCAAGAATACCACTCTGGTCAACGACAAAAATTCGCGGGGTACGGTATATCTGTTCACACGGGCGTACGATTTGACTTTTTTAATCGCTTTTTTCTGCAATCTAACTGGTCTGGTGGATTTATTCATCTTCCAAAAAACGCAACAATAATGGAACTCGACCATTTTGCCAGACAAAAATTTGTCTACGGTCAATGGGAACTTTTAGGGGGTTTACTCTTCTATCTCCGCACTAAAAACGGTTGTGATACCTGTCCAGATTGGCACTAGCTGTATAAGACTGGTTTGTCGATATTACGTTCTTTAAAATGAATATTATAGTTTTCTAATTCATTTAAAATAGGTAGATAAACCTCTTTACTTAAAGGCAATTGTACTCCTGTTAACGTTATCGTTCCATTCAGGATTAATTTTGCACAGATCGCCACCGGCAGACCAACCGTATTACTCATAGCTGTATACGTCCGATCCTCTCCGATTGATACCATATGGGAGTTCACTTCTTTGAATTCACCATTAACAACGTATACAAATTTATGCCACATCACAATCATATCCTTATCCGTTTCCTTAAGGGACCATTTTTCTTCCAAAATTTTTTGCAAGTATTCAGCTGGCGAAACGTCTTCTTTCAAATCTAAAACCGTTGAATCGAAGATTCCTAGCCATTCCAATTTTTCAAAAATCGGGTCATCCTGATCAATTTTGAGGTAATGCTTTAACTTTAATTCAACTGAATCTGTAGGATTATAGGCTAAGAACGAATTTATAAATTGACGTTTAGTCATGTTTTTACTCCCTTCCAAAATATAGGTATCATCTGTTGCACCTAGTTGAACAAAAACATCCCATGATTTAGAGAAATTTTTTCGTCTCAGTGTACCTCTATAGATTGTCGGAATGTCCTGCAGGCCATAAATGTCGCGATATTTAAGCGAATCGCGATTGGCATAACCTTCAAATTTACCGTATCCTTCAATTTCGATCACTTCGGTTCTGCGAAACAGCTTATTATAAGGTATATATTTATATTGTCCTTCCTGAATAAACTTTGCTGCGCTTCCTTGCCCAGCCAACACAACATTTCGCGGGTTCCAAGTAAATTTATAATTCCATGGATTATCGTCACTTTCAGGAGCTATTAACCCGCCAGTAAAAGATTCAAAGATGTGCATTTTACCCCCTTTTTCTTCGATCTCATCCAATAACTTTTTGGCACTCATATGATCTATTCCAGGATCGACACCAATTTCATTCATCATAATAATACCCGCTTCCTTCGCTTCTTTGTCAAGAGCAAGCATCTCATCAGAAACATAAGAAGGCGTTATTAAATTCGTCTTATATCGGATACAATCCTTTGCCACCTCAATATGAAAACGGGCAGGTAACATAGAAACAACAAGATCAGCCCACTCGATTAAGGGCTGACGTTGATCAGGATCTAATCCGTTCAATTGAAACCCTTCTGCACGATCACAATGACGCACCTTTTCTTTTGCCAGTTCACCATTTTGGTCTCCCACCTTCAAATACCAATCTTCCCGTTCTGCGTTTTCTGTAAAATACCTTAACATAGACGAGGCTGAAAGTCCTGCGCCAATTACCAATATGTTTTTCATGTGAGTAGCCTTATTTTAACAAGTAAACTAGAACAAAGCTAGTGATTTTGTATCGTTAAAAATAAAACTTGCCTATCAGAATTTGGAAAAATATTAACAGCATAAAAAAAAGTGAGGTTAAAAAGATGATCGTAAATAGTTTACGTTCTGCCCCCTTAAACTTGTATCAAATAAATTAATTATGGGAACTATTTTATCACTACAAGAAAAATTTATCATCAAGGAAGTTACCTATGAAGCTGGCGACTATTTTGTTAAAGCGACGTGCGATATTCTTTCCAAAGGTAAACGAATTGAAACAGAAATTTTGATTTCACATACAGATTTAAATCGAATCATTGCAAAGATCATATCCAATGGCTACGAATTTGAGGTGAAGCATGTAAACACTCTCGCATTTGAAGATGGTACTTCTATCATAGATTATTCTTTCAACAACGTATTTGGCGACCAAATTGTACTTGAGGATTTTGAATTTGCTCAAGGCGTCAAACAAATTCGTGCCTAGATAAAAAAGTTACACTAAAAAATACTTATGAAATCGACATTCGAAATTGCACCCAACTTTACAATAAAAACAATAGTATCGGTCAAAGAACTGATGTCTCACGACCTAATTTATATTTATCATCACCTGCAAATTGGGGCTATTGTTCAGCTTGAGCTGGTGGGAGAAAACATTAAAGGGGATCCCTCTTACAGCGTTCGCTTTAAAGGATTTTTATTAGGATTCATTACTATCAGTGGAGCGGTACGTTCACTTTATGAAGGAATCAATGCCTTCGAAGGAGAAGTTGCCGATTTGAACAAGCAAAAATTTTTACCGATAAAAGGAATTGACCTTTGTCTTCAGGCAACCAAAATGCGTATGGTCTCGTAATACTGAAAAAAAAGAATTATCTTTACATTAATTGTGGGTATTTACAATTGCCTTATTTGCGATTTAAAACGCGATTTAAGGTTTGTTAATCAAGCAATTGATAAAATTAACACAGATGAAAAAACTCTATTTTATACTCAGTATTAGCGGCTTAGCTGCACTTACAGCTTGTACAGATCACGAAATTGTTCCACCACCCGTTCCATTAGTCGATCTTAATTGTGAATGTGATGCTATGATTAACGATTCTTCCGTTATTTATGTAGATTCATGTTCTTATTCTTCCGAGAAAACAATTGTATCAGGAGGAATTTCAAATGCACGCTACCAAACGCGTATTTGGACAGAGGGTATACCTGGTGGACTTGATATTGAAATTCGTTCTTTAAATTGGTCTGATGACGGTTCGAATAATCCTTCGCTTGATGAGTGGAAATCATTCTTTATGGACAATACTACTCCTGATTATTCAGGAGGTGTTTCTCACAACGGAATTTATGTTGAGTGGACTGATTTAAATGGCAATATCTGGAAAAGTGATACTTCTGCTTCTGTTTGTGTAGAAAGTTTCATTTTCAATACGTTAATTCAGGAATCGGATACTACAGGAAAATATATGCAATTTGATGCAACATTTGATTGTAAACTTATTAATTCAGATTACGGTGTAATTGACAGTGTAAAATGTTTGGAAAATGCACACGTTCGATCTGCTTTTAGACTACAATAATTGATTAACAATACGTTATTAAACGGGAGGTTCTTTGAATCTCCCGTTTTTTTTTACTAATTTTAAAATAACCATTGGCACAAACTACTTATGGATGGAGTTTTAAGGATTGCAATTATTGGTGACTATAACTTCGCCTATCATTCACATAACGCCACAAATCAGGCGCTTCAGCACACAGAGAAAGTGCTGGATCAATCCATCAATTATTATTGGTTGAATGAGCGAGAATGTACGGAGGACATACATCACTTTTACGAAGGTTATGACGGCATTATAATAGCGCCAGGCCCCTACCAACAACCTTTTTATTTCACGGCAATTATCCAGCTACTAATAGAAAAAGAGATTCCCGTTTTAGGAACGGGCGAGTGTTTTAAAATACTTGTCCAAACCTATTTTTCAGGATTAGGCTACGACTTGAATAGCGAAAAAATAATTTCGGATAATTTGGTAGATGGCAATCAATTTACGGGAATTAATCTTGACCGTTTCTCACCAGAATTTAGCAAACTATACTTGAATCGAGGTGTTGCTGAGTACAGTTCATCTCGCTATTCAATTCTTCCACAATATTCCGAATTGCTTACACAACGTTTTGAAATTGGAGCGCGAAATCAATATTTTGATCCTGAAATCCTGAAACTGAAAGATCACAACTTTTTCCTTTTTACCATGTTTTGTCCTCAAATTATATCAAGTGCGGACATACCACATCCCATTTTCACCTATTTTGTAAAGAGTATTAGAAGAATCTTGGATATAAAAGAAAGCGCTTCTTAAATTAGCTTAGAAAATTGTAAATGGAACTAGTCAAGTTCAACCAAAACCTGCGCCTTTTCGACATTCACTCCAACAGATACATGTACAGCCTTAATGACACAATCACGTTCGGCTTTTAAAACATTTTCCATTTTCATTGCTTCCAAAATAAGAATACCGTCTCCTTTCGAAACAGTGTCACCTGCATTAACCATAATTCCAATCACCTTACCTGGCATTGGAGCCTTAATATCCGTGGAAACCGTATCTACCGAACGTTTGATTCCCATTTTATCTAGTACGAGATCAAGGTCATCTTTAAAGACAAGGTCATACACCGCATGTTGTTGACGAATTGTCATAGTTTTCAAGGGTAAGTCAATAGCGAGTACCTCAATCACAACAGATTTGCCGTCTACTTGATGTACACGAAAAATGTCATCTGCTAACTTTTCTAATTTCGTTGCCTTTACAATTTGATTCAATTCTGCTGTGTGTACTGTATTTAACATGCCGTTTAATTTGATAGTCAAATCTACTCAATTTATTGTATAATTGGATAATGTGAATGGATAAATCTCACAGCTATAAGCTCCTATTTTAACGTTTAAAAAGATGAATAAACCATTCTATTGCAAAATCGCTTTAACCTTCTCGGGCTTAATGACAAAATAAACACCAAGAAATACCATGAGTGCGGCCAAACCTTTCCCTATAGTGAGGTCTTGCGTATAATCTTTTAACCCAAAGACCCAGAAAAGGTAGATAAAAAATGTGGTTAATAGTGGTTGTAAATAAATGTAGGTACTTGTTATAGAAGGACTCACTTTCTTCATAGCATACACATTGAGTAAATAGGGTAAAAACGTCACACCTATAATGACGAATAGGATTTGCGAGACCACTTTTAAATCAAGCATTGAAAAGGGTGTTCCAGAAAATTCACTTCGACTTGGAGACCACAAGAGAACATAACATAAGCCGAAGGTGAAAACCCAAGTGATCACAGTGAGTGGTTTATATTTCCCCATTAAAGGCTTTACCAAAACAAGGTACAACGAATAAGACGTCGCATTAACGAAAATAAATAAATCACCAAGCAAACTTGTATCAACTGATTTTGAACCCAGTAAGGTAAAAATAATCGACCCTGAGGCACCAATAATTAAGCCAAGAATACGAATAAATTTAGGTTTTTCCTTTAAGATGAAAAGCGAAAGAATGAACACGATTATCGGTGTGGTAGTCATGATGACGGAGGCATTAACAGGACTCGTCCGCATCAACCCATTGAAGAAAAACAGTTGATTTACGGCAACGCCAAAAACGGCACAAATGGCCAGTCGACCTAAATCTTTCCATTCCACTTTTTGAAATCGAAATACAAAAACCATCCAGAAAAGTATGGTTGCCCCCATCACTCTGAGGAGGATAAATCCATTTGGCCCCAAAACGCTTGGCATTAAACCTTTCGCAACGAGATAATTAATCCCGTACATTACATTTACAGCGAATAAAGCAAGATGCGATTTTAAGAGTGGGCGCATCTAATTAGTGGATCGCCAAAGCTTGTTTAGCGGCCTCAACAACTTTTTTAGAATTCCCTACAAAAATTTGATCATCCAACACTAAAACTGGGCGACTCAAAAATGTATATTCGTCAATAATCAATTGTCTCATCTCCCCTTCTGAAAGTTCACGTTCGTGCAATCCCATAGCACGATATTTTACAGCTCGCTTAGAAAATAAGGACAACGCACTTCCCGCCATTTTAATCAATTGATCAACCTGTGGTGGGGTCATTTTTTCCGTTTTTATATCCTGTAAATCGAAGGAATCATCCACATTCCACTCTTTGAGAATTCGCTGACAGGTTGAGCACGTACTTAAATAATAGATTTTCTTCATGTTCAAAAAATTAAAATTCGGCTTTACCCGGTGTGCGTGGAAAAGGAATAACATCACGAATATTGGACATACCTGTGGTAAACATCACCATGCGCTCAAATCCTAAACCAAAACCTGCATGGGGTGCCGTTCCGAATTTGCGTGTATCCATATACCACCACAATTCTTCTTCTGAAATATTAAATGCTTTGCATTTTTCGCGCAAGACATCATAACGCTCTTCTCGCTGTGAACCTCCAATAATCTCACCAATACCAGGGAAGAGAATGTCCATTGCCGCCACCGTTTTTCCGTCCTCGTTCAAACGCATATAAAACGCTTTGAAAGAAGCTGGATAATCACGAATTATGACCGGTTTTTTAAAGTGCTTCTCGACCAAAAAACGTTCGTGCTCACTTTGCAAATCCGTTCCCCATTCAACTGGATACTTAAATTTTTTCTTTTTGTAAGGAGCCGAATTCTGTAATAATTCAATGGCCTCTGTATATGTAATTCGCGCAAAATCATTGTTAATCACAAAGTTCAAGCGATCGATTAAATTCATTTCATTGCGCTCGGCAGTTGGCTTTGATTTATCCTCCTGAATCTCACGTTCGTTTAAGAAGGCGACATCATCGGCACAATTTTCCAATACGTATTGACAGATATAGCTCAAAAAATCTTCGGCTAAATCCATATTGTCCACAATATCGTTGAATGCAACTTCTGGTTCTACCATCCAAAATTCGGCTAAGTGGCGCGCCGTATTAGAGTTCTCCGCACGAAAAGTTGGACCAAATGTATACACTTTACCCAATGCCATTGCCGCCAATTCAGCCTCCAATTGACCAGAAACCGTTAAATTAGTCTCTCTTCCAAAAAAATCTTCCGTCCAATTAACACTACCATCTTCATTTACTGGTGGGTTCTTAGCATCAAAATTCGTTACACGAAACATCTCACCCGCTCCTTCAGCATCTGACCCGGTTATGATGGGCGTTGCAATATGGAAATAACCCTTGTCATTAAAATACTTATGAATTGCAAAAGATGTGGCATGACGAATTCTGAAAACAGCCCCAAACAAATTCGTTCTAAACCGCAAATGTGCTTGCTCACGCAAAAACTCTAAGCTATGTTTTTTAGGTTGTAAAATTGTTTTACTTACCTCTTCAGGATCTGCATCCCCTAAAATCTCAATTGACTCAACAATTAAGTCGAATTTTTGACCTTTTCCTTGTGATTCTTCCAAAACGCCAATTAAAGAAACAGCAGCAGCCGTTGTTATGCGTTTAATTACTGCCTCATCTGTATTTTCAAAATCAACGACAGCTTGAATATTATTGATGGTGGATCCGTCATTCAATTGAATAAATCGATTTTGTCTAAAGGCTTTTACCCAACCCTTTACAAGTACCTTATCTCCAAAAGATCCTGTGTTTAATACTTCTTTAATTTCTGTTCGTTGCATTTCTACTTATTTTGGAAAAAAAGCAAATTTACAGAAAATGCGAAAGAAGACAGCAGTCAAGACGCGAATTCTACAAATTATTATGCTTCAGCAATTCTTGCTGATAAAAATGAATTTCTAACTATCTTAGCATTTCAGGTGAAAAAAAATTACCTTAGATAAACACAACATTCACAACGAATTAGATCATTTTTATGATTAGAATTATACCTATCCTCACGCTTATCCTGTTTTTTGGAAGTATACAATCTTTATTCGCTCAAGAAATTGGTGAAGACACTTCTCCTTTTCCATTGGTGAAAGTAGACCATTCAGAAACGACTTGGTATATTGAAATGATGGCGGAACATCCGAATGTCCTTATAGCGGAAACTGAGTTTAATGCATATTTCACATTGCACCAAACCGAAACAAGTCATCAAAAACGCGCCTTTATTCGTTGGTTAGATTTTGCACGCCTGAGCATTGATGCAGATGGATATTATATACCTTACACCGGCATAGTTGAAAGCAAGTCAACAGCTGGTATGACAAAAACATTTGGTTCATGGCGCATGACAGGACCTAACTTTGCCGAACAGACAACCTGCGGAACAAGCAGTTCACTTTCGGGTGGGTTTTGCGATCGCGTTTATATTAACCCGTACAATACAGACAATCTTTACGCTGGTTTTTCATACGGGGGATTATGGGTAAGTCAAGATCAAGGATTGACGTGGTCTTTAACGGATGCTGAATATACGAATGGAACGAATACCTATGCTAATCGGGATTATTATTACGGAGAAATTGAGGTCAGTGCGTCCAACCCCATCATTGTATATGCCGCAACCGAAGCCGGCCTTTTAAAAAGTGATAATTCAGGCGAAGATTGGACCTTGTGCGAAGAATTAAACCGAGATACCGATCCGCTTAATCGTCCTTATTATATTGCCGTTTCAGGGACGGATGAAAATATCGTGCTTTCTACATTTGGCAGAAAATTGTATCGTTCGACAGACGGAGGAACAACATGGACACTTGCTTTTGACAATAGCGGTGGGGGAACAGACCATTACTTTGGTGGTGCCCACACGATTAATTCAGAATTTGGAATTTACCAACGTCCTTCTAACTTTTTTGGTTTGGAACGAGATATGGATGATCCAAACGTCTATTATTTAGGCGCCTATAATGCGGCAAATTCACCTTGTATTTATAAATCTACAGACGGTGGGGTTTCTTTCACTTTATTGGTAAATTTAAATGTTGATTTGGGTCGAACATTACCCAATAATTTAGCATTTCAAACCATCACCGACAACCCTGATCAACTCTATCTCTATTCATTATTTACCGAAGATACCCTCTACCGTTATAGCGAAACTGGAACATTGAATTCAAAAAATCGCCTTGGCAAAACCGAAGGTGTGAAAGTCAATCCGCTAAATGAGGACAATATTTACACAGGATATTATTTTGCAAGCTCGGTCAATCGTTCCTATGATGGTGGATTAACTTATACGGACATGACCTCAGGATATGCCGGTTGCCCCAAATACGTCCACCCGGACATTCGCTCAATTGATGTGCTCGGTGATTTAGTTTTTATTGGCACAGATGGTGGATTGTCAATTTCTACAGATGCCATGGAAACAGTGACCACAATAGGTCGAGAAATTTCATCCGTAGATTTATGGGGGTTTTCAAGTTCACCCAAATCAGACATTCTTTCTGCTGGATGCGATCATGGTCCGACTAAAATAAGACGTTATGACGGTGACAATGGATGGATCAGTCGCGGAGGTGGAGATGCGAGCAGAACGTCTGTCAATCAATCGCATGATCATCTAATTTATTTTAACCATGGTTATGGAAAATTTAAAACGGCTTTAGACAATGCGGGAGGATTTATCTACACTACTGCGATCACAACCTCAATGCTTTTGCAAACCCTCGAATTTAATCCGTATGTATACAACACGTTTTACGGACATGCTGGTTCAAAAATCTATCTCACACGGGATAACCTTGATACGGAAGTTGAATTCGCAGATTTTGGAACCACTGTAAATGAATTCAAAATAAGTCCAGAAGACACCTTGCGTATGTACGTTTTACACGGCAATAATACGGTCAAAAAATCAACGAATGGTGGAGTGACTTGGACAACCATCACGCCTTCACCAGTTGTTACAGAAGGATATACGAATATTGTAGGGCTCACAGTAGGAAACAATCCAAATGAATTGTGGTTGGCTTATGGCAATTATCAAAATGAAGCAAAAATAGTATACAGTCCAAATGGTGGATTAAGTTGGGTAAACCTGACAACGCCATCACTCCCTTTAACGCCAGTTTCGCACATCATTCATCAGCGAGGAACCAACGGAGGGGTCTTTTTGGCCTTTGCGGGGAATGCTGGTGTTTGGTATAAAAGTGATGATATGCCTGATTGGATTTCTGTTGGCACAGGATTAGCCACTATGGGTTATGTGAGAGACATTTTTACCGTTCCTCCAAAGGGTAAATTTAGAATGGGAAGTTCAAGAGGATCTTGGGAACATGATTTAGTTGAAGAATCACTCGAACCAATTGCGAGTTTTTCTGCCTCGTCCAGAACAGTTGATTGCCCAGTGACTCCCATCTATTTTGTGCAAAATTCGGTACACAGTTCGGGTGAAGCGACCTATCATTGGGAATTTCCAGGCGGTTATCCATCCGAATCTTCAGAGGCGTTTCCTACCGTTTATTATTCAACTCCTGGTTCTTACAATGTAACCTTCACCGTGACAGATGAGTATGGAACCGTTGATACGAAAACACTGTATAATTTCATTACCGTATTAGATAATAGTTGCCCCGATTCAGACGGGGACGGAATCAATGATTATGATGAGGCAACGGGATGCAGCAATTCCATTCCGGGTTCTGAATCAATTGAAATTACAGATTCCTTAATGATTAGCGACTTTGATGGTGGAACAGGAACCTTTTTCATTGAAATCACCCTCGGTAATAATTGTGATTTAACTGAGGCTCAGGGCAAATTCACAATCGATTTGGAAGCTGATGCGATCAATCCATGGTCTTACCAACATTTCGGATCTGATGTGTTTATTGATCCCTTAATCGCATCTGAATCAGGATCGATTCAAACCTCAGGAATGACGTCTCCAGCGGAAATAGCGTTTAAATTATTGGATGATGTTTTATACATGCATTTGCTTGCGAATGATTGCGATACGGGCACAATCCGAATGATTTCTGCATGTTGGTCGTCTATTGATGCGGACGGAGACGGCATTCCAAACAGTGAAGATTTAGATAGCGATAATGACGGACTTCCGGATTATACGGAAAATACCCCTTGTTACGAAGTCATTAGTTTTGATGAAAGTTTATCCGGAGTAGATTCAGTCCTTGTTTACACCTTTGAAGAAGGACTTTCTTTTGCTGAACTTCACTTTACATCATCTTGTTTTGGTGAAACAGCCTCTCTCAAAACACACATCAATACCTCCACCAATACGATTTCGGTACTCGAATATCATCATTTTAACGACCTCGAAAATGAGCTGATTCAAGACCTTTCTAACCGAGTAACCTCAGTCTCTTCAGAGGTAAGTAAGCTTCGCTTCGAATTAATTGGATCGGCTTTATACGCCATTCAACTCAGCACAGCATGTGGAGGAGGACTAACTGTTGATCCTGCTTGTCATTCAGAATTAGATTATGACGGAGATGGCATTCTAAACTATTTGGATTTAGATAGTGACGCTGATGGTTTAACAGACGCTGATGAAAGCACGTATTGCGACTATACGACACCTGTCAGTCCATGGTTTAGCACTGGAGATTCGACCTTGATCGTTGATCTTGCTTCGATTCCAAGTACAACCAACCAATATTACATCAGCATCAATGCCCATACGAATTGTTATGGATTAACCGCTACATTGAACGCAGTTGTTGATCTTGCTGACGACCGAATAAACGCCTCCTATTTTAATCATTACAGTGCGAATAATGACTTCATAGGAAACGGAACGAACGCGATTCAATCCGTATCTTCATCCTATGCTAAACCTAGGTTTTCGCTCATTGGTACCGAACTCTACCTTGTCCAAGTTTCGAATGCATGTGGATCGGTGATGCGCTTAAATGCTTCTTGCATCACAGCGCTCGATTCGATTTGCGAACCAGGTCATCCGAATTACCTTTATTCAGGTTATTTTGAAACCAATGCTAGCATTTGCGAAGGCGACATTTATACATTTGGAGGCGTTGAACTTACAGAAGCGGGTATTTATACCGAAGATTTTACAAGTATTCATGGATGTGACTCAAGTGTGACTTTAACCTTAGCGATAGAACCTCTATTTACAGAAACGAGTACCGCACAAATCTGTTTTGGTGATAGTTTGATATTTGGGGAAAGCGTGCTTACAGCAGCAGGCACTTATTCAGAAATATTCGAAACCATCCTAGGTTGTGATTCAATTGTTACGCTCGAATTAACAGTCATTGAAATCAATACAAGTCTTTCAACTAGTGGTTGGACGATCAATGCAGTTGACGTTCCTGGTGCAACTTATAATTGGGTAGATTGTGATGCAGCTCATTCAAGTGTCATTCCCGCCGTTACAGAACCTACATTTATTGTGACAAGTGCAGGGAATTATGCTGTGATTATTGAACAAGACGGATGCATTGATACCTCAGCATGTTTCCTTTTTGATGATGCAATGCTTGATGAAAATGATGGACCTACAGTGATTATCCATCCGAATCCAGCGACAAACAACATACATGTTATACTTGGCGAAGAATGGACAAATGTAAGCATTGAATTGACAGATTTATCGGGAAGGATTGTTTTTAAAGGCGACTATACATCTTCAAATACAATTGACATTGATCTTTCCCGATTAGCTGCAGGAGAATATATATTGACTGTGGAGAACAACGATTCAATTCGTCATCTACAAGTGATCAAACAATAGGTTATTTCAGGTAATCATAAAAATTGGGGATAAGACCTTTCAACGTTTGGACAACCGAATTAATATCACCTGCTTTTGCGGGAATTTCGTTTCCTCCACAATGATCAAAACTTCCTTCATATACTTGTTCCCCCGACACTGATATGGTTAGTCGCTCACCTGTTCCCCCAACACAATCTTCAACTTTTGATTCAAATGAAATAAGACACGCTGCATTAATGACCTCAATAACATGATTAAAATCTTCAGGAAGAATCGCAATTGAATCTTCAGCTAAAATATCGCCATACGAATCTACGGTAATAGCAACACTTGTATGTGTGAGATTAATGACAAAACTTCGGTGATATATTGGTGGAACGGAAGAGTCAAAAAACGCATATGTTATCATGTCAACCTCGTCAGCATTCACAACCAATTTTTCTTCGCAAGACAACATAAACGGAAGGATTAGTAGGATTAAATAATATGATTTCATATTTTGAAGATAATAAAATCTATTTGCCTTTCCACTTTCTAAACCTTCTTCTTCGGTTACGAACTTTCTTTTCTATTGGTTTTTTGACCAAAATAAAATCAAAAACGTAATTCCTAGCAGCACTAATTCTAACATTTTCAACAACGTCTATTTCGTAGTCATCTTCTATAATTTTAAGTGTATAAATTCCCAATGGCACATTATTTAGTACATAATTTCCATCAAAATCGGCACATGCACCATTGATTAGCCTACCGGACGGCGCCAACAATCGAACACATCTGAATGGTATAGGTTGGAAGGTGTCATAATCTTTCAAATGACCACTAATGGATGCCATTGTGGTATCATTTTGTGACATGGCAAGTGGCGACAAGAAGAACAAGAGAATAACAATGAGTACTTTCATTAGATTAATTTACTGAAAAGATGCTTTCGAGGAGAAATTCCACAAAACCAATTCGATTTCCTTAAAACATAAAAGTCCCTGAACCCACTTGCGCATCCGTTACTTCATTCCTTATTTCATATATATACATGCCTTTTGGTTGATTAAACTGAAGTTCATTGATGCCTTCTACCAATGGAAATGAAACGAGTATTTGCCCGCCTAAATTATAAACGTAAAGCTTTACGTTATTAAGTTGAGACCCTACTAGTAGGGTTTGTTGTAGAGCGTTTGTGATGATATTCGTGACATTTACTTCAACTTCCTCTACTTCAGAAGGACCGTCAATTGTAAATGAGAGATAAACAGTATCTGTGCAACCATTTATATTCTTTGCAACGAGCGAAGCCGTCCAAACACCACCATATTCATAGGTATATATAAAATCCGTTGCAAGCGAAGTGGCAGTTTCAGTAGTCGCGGCTCCAGTAGGCTTGAAGTAATAGCGAATGACCCCATCAGGACCAAGTGGATCGGGGACATTTAATGAAAGATTTTCAAAGGTAACGGTAGCGGGTGCATTTCCGGTAAAATAAATTGGACCACCCAAAACATCATCAGAAATCACGGCCATATTTGCGACTGGATTCAATGAATCTACACAAACCGTTGTTGTAATCATTGTGCCTACCATATCGGTTATGGAAAGCTCATAACATCCTGGATTTCGGCCACCCCAAGTCGAATTCGTTGTCGTTTCACCAGTTGTCAAATCGGTCCACAAAAAACTATAAGCCGGAACACCTCCGGTTGCAGAAGCATAAACCACTCCATTGCCATTTTGATAACCTGCAGTTCGACAATAAGCAGGGTCAAAACCTACAAAACTGAACTCTAATTCCTGTCCTATTGCAATGTTAACACATAAAATCCCCAACCACAAAAATAGATGCTTTTTCATATTCTATGTTTTATTTTAAAGACTGAAAATCGTTAAAATAGGTTGCATTTAGACCGCGAATTGAAGTCCATATTGAAAATCATTTATTATGCAAAACAACTGGTAAAGTTACCACCGATTAATCCGATTTTTTCGGACAGAAAAAAATAAGAATACTGCCGCTAGTAGGGCAG
>JALQVX010000304.1 GCA_023263555.1 Crocinitomix sp. | reverse complement strand
TGAACCTAGCGTTGTGTATTATGATAATCATTATTATATGTTTTATTCTGCATTAGACACTTGGGATATTGAAAACTTTCAGGTTGGCTTTGCTTTTTCAACGGATGGAGTTCATTGGTCTAAAGCCATAGAAAACCCTGTTTTAACAATTGGAGAAATGGAAGAGTGGGACGCTTATTGGGCTTCCCATCCTGCAGTGCTTTTCGACCCCATAGCTGGACGATTTGAGATGTGGTATACAGGTAGGAATACAGAAGCAATTGAGGCATTAGAAGGCTATTATTGGGATATCGGTTTTGCATCAACGCCAACTTTACTTCAATTAATTCAAATGACCAGAACAAATTTAAGGTTCTACCCCAACCCTTGTTTTGATTTTTTAACGATTCAGCTTTTCAAGACGACTGATAAAATTGAGATTCACTCCATTTCTGGATCAAGTATAGACAATGCGAACATAACCTATTCGGATTCATCTGCCATGGTGGATTTTTCTGAAACAAATTCCGGGATCTATTTGATAACCATTGTTTCAGATGAAGGTTCTATTACAAAATTGATCTCCTTAATACGATAGCCCTTCGATTACAAATTTCGTTTAATCTTAAAAAATGTAATGGTCGAATCATACCATCAGATTTATTTAATTAATTTGTAAAAAAAGAAAGGATGAATATTGAACCATTGGATTTTCAAAGTTGTGGCGTTGCTGTTTTATGCGGTTTCCTAATCGGTCTTGAACGTCAAATCAAAGGAAAACCAGCAGGAATTAGAACGAGTATTTTAGTGTGTTTAGGGGCCTACGTTTTTGTGGCAATTTCCGGTTCATTTGAATCTGATACGAGTCCATCAAGGGTAATTGGGCAGGTTGTTTCTGGAATAGGATTTTTAGGTGCAGGGTTAATCCTTTCAAAAAACGGCTTGGTTCATGGCGTCACTTCTGCAGCAATTATTTGGATTCTAGCGGCAGTTGGTTGTCTTATTGGGATTGAAAAAGTGGGTGCAGCCATTTCGGTAACCGTACTCAGTTTATTTGTTTTGGTTGGAGTAACAGCGTTAGAGAAAGGATTTAATAAACTCAAAAACGGATTGCATAGCGATCAGAAGAATATTGAGGATAATGAGTGATTCAGGTCTTTATGGATATTCATTGCGGTTTTATTCATTCGGATATTTAATCATTCCCCTACTTTTCTTTTTGAGTTGCAGAAAAGGTAAAACCAATCAAAATTACCAGACGGAACACATTGTAACGATCGTTGTAGACGGTCCCCGATTTTCTGAAACGTGGGGCGATTCTGCACATCAATACATCCCCCACATGGCCAATGATTTAGCCAAAGAAGGTGTCATTTTTACCCATTTTCGAAACAATGGTCCAACCTATACGGCTGCGGGTCACACTGCAATTTTATCGGGGAATTATCAAGAGATTAATAATTCGGGAGGAGAGAAACCTTTGTATCCAAACTATCTCAATTATTGGTTGAAACAAACGAATTCATCAGCTAATAAAGCGTGGTTTTTAACGAGTAAAGATAAAATCGAAATTTTGGGAGATAGTCAAGATCCTGATTGGTCAGGACGCTTTTTACCCCGTTTTGATTGTGGAAATAACGGTTTGGGATCTGGATATCGGCCTGATTCAATAACTGTACAACATATCCTTGACACACTGGAAACCTATCATCCAAATGTAGTTTTTATTAATTTTCGAGAACCTGATTATACGGGACATTTGGGTGACTGGGAAAATTATTTATCCTCCATTCAAGCGGTTGATAAAGCCTATTTTACAATCTGGAATTACCTGCAATCTAGTTCATTTTACAAAAACAAGACGGCCCTTTTTATCACTAATGATCACGGTCGTCATTTGGACGAATTTGGAGGGTTTTCTGGTCATGGCGACAATTGCGAGGGATGTCGTCGGATTAATTTATTTGCTTCAGGACCAGATTTTAGAACGAATGTAATTGTGAATGAAACCTTTGAACAAATTGATCTCACCGCCACCATAGCCGAACTGTTGAATTTAGAAATGCCTTATGCCAAAGGGAAAGTAATCCAGCCACTCTTCCAATTCTAGCTCTAGATTCAAACCTCAAGTCCACTAATTTTTCAGCATCTAGATTTACTATTGTTTATTTTGAGATGGGTATTTTAACTGACTATTATCAGTTTAAAAAGACGTCTATCTCCCTTTTTTAACACACCCTTTTCGTTAATTTCATTAAAAACTAATTATGCAAAAAAGAGAACAGGTGAAGATGACCTTTTTAGGTGGTGCTGGTACAGTGACAGGATCGAAAACGTTGATTGAAGTTGGATCATCAATAATTTTAGTTGATTGTGGTTTATTTCAGGGTCTTAAAGATTTGCGTGAAAGGAATCGTAAACCTTTTCCAATCCACCCTTCAAAAATAGATGCGATTCTTTTGACACATGCTCATTTGGATCACTGCGGTTATTTACCTGTATTAGTTAGAGATGGGTTTAAAGGTAAAATCTACTGCACTAAACCTACAGAACAGTTGACCGAAATTATTTTGGCAGATAGCGGTAAAATTCAAGAGGAAGATGCTGATCGCGCCAATAGATATGGTTATTCGAAGCATGAACAAGCTAAACCTCTTTATACTGCCAAGGATGCGGCAATGGTTCGTCCTCATTTTTCTAATCATAATTATGATGAGTGGGTGATACTTGATGCCGGAATCAAATTTCAATTTTTAAACGCCGGCCACATTATCGGTTCGGCTATGATCGAACTTAAGATTAACGAAGAGGTTTTCCTTTTTTCTGGAGATATGGGTAGAAAAGATCCGCTTTTGCTGTATCCTCCTAAAAAAGTAAAACAAGCCGATTATATCATATTAGAGTCAACGTATGGTGACCGTGAGCATTACGAAGAAGATGTGAAGGGGAAGTTGGCTAAAGTGATTAATGAAACGTATAAGCGGAAAGGGATTTTAATGATTCCATCATTTGCTGTAGAGCGCACACAGGAGATGATTTATCTGCTTTATCAATTGATGGAGGAGGATGCGATTCCAAGACAACCGATTTATTTAGATTCACCCATGGGCGTCAAAGCTTCGCTTGTTTTTGATCAACATCAACATTGGCAAGATGTATCAATTTATGAATTGGATCGCATGTATACCGTAGTCGATTTTGTTCGCGATTTTGAACAATCCAAAGCAATCGTTTTCGATAAAAAACCAAAGATTATTTTGGCAGGAAGTGGAATGATTGAAGGAGGACGCATTTTACATTACCTCAGTCACCACGCCCAAGATCATAAAAATACGCTCCTCTTTGTTGGATTCCAAGCGGCAGGAACAAGGGGTAGAGCTATTTTGGAAGGAAGTAAGCACATTAAGTTCTTCGGTGAATACCATGAAATTGCATGCCAAATTGAGTCCATTTCTTCTATGTCAGCGCATGGGGATCGAATGGAGTTATTAGAATGGTTACGCAACTTTGAAGAAGCGCCGAAACGGATCTTTTTAAATCACGGTGAACCTCACCAATCAGATGCTTTTCGCGTTTTAGTCGAAACGAAATTAGGATGGAATGTTTCAATTCCTCAGTTGGGTGAATCGTTTGATGTGTAAGCGATAAGAACTTAAAGAGAAGTTAAAGTTTGAATAATTACACTTTAACTAATCAATCCCCACCTATAAAGATGAGGATTGACTAAACTGAGCTGTTTCCGACAAATTCGCTCTATTTTTTTGATAGTGCGACATCTTTTATAGTGATTCGATTCTCTTCTGTAATTTCGAAAGAAATCCAACCCCATTGCATAGCACTTTTAAATACTATATAGCGTATTTCGTTAGCTGGTACTTCAAAACAATTTCTTTCTTTACGTTTTATTTTACCTTGTCTTAAACCCTCTTCATCTTTATAGAACATAGCGTACTCGAATGAAGAGTTACGCATGTCTAAATAACATTCTTTATCTGTAAATGGCTGACTCGTTGAAATGAGTTCATCTTTTTTAACGGTTAGAACGGAGCTATAATTATCTGAAGACGACTCGGTATTAATTGAATGTTTAGTTTTTGTAAAAGTTGTTTCTGTCATAAAGGTGGCGCCGCCCGGTCGATCAATTATATAAGGATCTGAAATAATCTGATAACTGAAATTCGAGTTTTCGTGTATAGGGAAACTAAAGATACCTTGGGGAACCCTAATTTCAGTGAAAGCATAGAAAAATTTTTCACCCTCGAATTAGATTGCGGCTTGCTCTTCCTCTGTAAATTCACTACATGGGTAGGGAACAGGTTGAATTGAATCTTGAAAACTTGTGAATTGGATATCTACCGCACCATCTGAATTTAAATCGAGATCAAGCGTTACGCTCCGATTTCCGGAAAGATGATCTGCTTTTATACTCGTATTTTAATTTGTAATGAGCATTCCTTTGGTTTCCCCCGCTTCATATTGTAGGTCTTTTTCTTTTTGACAAGAAAAAATGAGGAGCGCTAATACTGGAATGGAATAAATTACCTTTTTCATATCGAATGGATTTAATTAAACATATGACAATTTACTGAAGTTTGAATAAAAAAAGAACGGATTTTAAGAAGATCTACCGGATTTTTATACAGTTCTATCAAATTGACATTGACCAATAAACCGAGATTAACTTTAATACCAATTTGGCAAGGTTTTGGCTTAGTTCTCATGAGGTGATTCATTAAAATCACTACATTTATTGCAAACGGAGTGGTGGAATTGAAGAGCAAGAACGTCTTCTAAAAGAAGAATGATTCTTCACAAAATTTAAATTTAGATTATGAAATATTTCTTAGTAGTAGTGGCTTTTACTTTCTCATTTGGCTCATTTGCACAGCAAGTATCTTTATCAAGTGAAGAAATGAATCGTTTATCTGATTTTGAAGGGAATCAAGTTGATTTTAGGTATGACGAAGGTTGGAAGACATACCTGTATACAACGCAAGAGTTCATAAAAACGTCTACTAATGTGCATAATCCGCAAGTCAAGGTTCGTGCCTTTTTACCAATCACCCTTGTTGATGAGACCTATTGTTTTGGTAAAATTCAATATGCTGTCAATCTTTTTCGTCAAGGAAAAGGATGCGTTTACGATTCTATTGCGGTATCAATTGGTTTTCCTTCGAATATTAAAAAAGGAGATGCCATTCTCTACGGGTTTGATGTGGAGTCAGATGAAAGTGGAAATGTTCGTGTTAGTGGAGATGATGTAGAAGAGATTATTCAAAAATCTATAGAGATGAAACGCCCGATCAATTTTTATTTTTACAATGACAAACAGGAGGTTGGAAGTATTATTCTGCCATATGCCAAGGTGGGACAAAAATTTGGAGGTATTATTAAAACGCGAGATAATTTGGCTCAAAAATATGTCTTGTGTGAAGAGTAAGTAGTGGGATTCACCACATCTTCGAAATTCCCTTCATTCTTCGCTTATTCGCACCAAAATCGCCATACCCTTCGCGAGATGCGGACCGGTAATGAATCACTTTGTTTGTTTCGTCAAAATAGAATTCAACATCATCAATAAAATGACCAATGGAGGTGCGAAATTCGAAGTGTAAATACGTCGAATTTTCTTCCACTAAAACTGCACCTTCTACATTTAGGATCAGTTTAAGAAGTTCGGCGCGACTTTCATCCAATGTTCCTTTGAAAGGCAAGGTCGGCGCACTTTTACGTGCTTTTTCTTCATAGGTGCACACACAGTTTGGCGAAGATGGGCAAGGTTGTAACGGGATAGAATCTTGTGTAAAGCCGCTAAAAGGATAAATAAAAATGAGGAACAATAACAGGGTTTTCATTCAATTAATTGGTTTTTTTGCAATGTACACTGTTTTATTTGATCAAACCGATTTGTATTGTAAAGCTTCAGCATAATGTTTACCACTAGAGGTTAAAGTTAACTGATAGTTTATTAACTTGAAAGCATGCTTTCAAGGAATTATTAAAACCTTAAAAAGTAAACAAAATGGCAAGACCAGGAAGACCAAAGAAAAAGACAGCTGAAGCAGTTGTTAAAGACATCAAAAGACAAACACGTAGAAAGTTTAATGCAGAAGAAAGATCCGTATTGTTCTAGAAGGACTCAAGGGAGAAGAATCTGTTGCTGAAATATGCAGAAGAGAAAGCATTGCTCCAGCTCTATATTACAAATGGAGTAAAGACTTCTTAGAAGCAGGAAAGAAGCGTTTAAATGGGGATACAGATCGCGAAGCAAACACCACAGAGGTTAATGAGCTTCGTAAAGAGTCTGACAACCTGAAAATGCTTGTAGCTGAAAAAGCGCTTAGAATCCGAGTGTTAAAAAAAGACTTGAGTGGTCACGCATAAAGTTCAAGAAGTATATGCGTTTTAGTTAAGAAGAAAAATACGAGATCATCCGACTAGTAGAAGACCCTAATCTAGGAGTAAATCGTACGCTGAAAGTGTTGAAGATACCCAAGCGAACGTTTTACAACTGGTATGGCAAATACAAGGATGGAGGTTATGAAGCTCTTGCTCCTAAAAATAGAGCGGTTGAGAGTCAGTGGAACCGTATTCCTGACAAAATCCGTAATCAGGTGATAGAATACGCCTTAGAACGGCCAGAATTATCTCCTAGAGAGCTTGCGCACAGCATTACAGATCAAAAAGATTACTTTATCTCTGAAAGCAGTGTGTATCGCATCTTAAAAAGTCGTGGGTTAATTACATCTCCTGCTTATATCGTAATGCAGGCAAGTAGCGAGTTCAAGGATAAAACTACCCGACCGAATCAAATGTGGCAAACCGATTTTACTTACTTCAAGATTATCGGTTGGGGATGGTATTATCTATCCACAGTTTTAGATGATTATAGCCGTTATATTGTCCACTGGGAGTTATGTTCCAACATGAAAGTAGACGATGTAACCAGATCAATAGATCATGCTCTAGAAAAGGCTGGATTAAGCAAGAAAAATGCTCCAAGACTCTTGAGTGATAACGGCTCTTGCTATATCAGTTCTGAACTATCAGATTATATCCAAGACAAAGGAATGAGTCATGTGAGAGGAAGACCTAATCATCCACAAACTCAAGGAAAGATAGAGCGATATCACAGATCTATGAAGAATGTTGTAAAACTTGAAAATTACTTTTTCCCTTAAGATCTCGTTCAGAGATTAGAAGAGTTCGTTGAGTATTACAACAATCATAGATACCATGAATCGTTGAATAATCTAACTCCTGCTGATGTGTATTACGGAAGAGAAAAAAGTATCTTAGAACAACGAAAATTAACTAAAATCAAAACAATGAAAAGAAGAAGAAAAGAACACTTATTGCAATCATTAAATCTATAACTTAATTTTGAACCTAATTAGTAAACATTGTTTGAAGACTTACATCAAACAAGCAATAGACAATATTTGAAATACATAGCTTGTAGCATAATTTTCTTTAGTACCATCAAGAATTGAATTAAGCCTTTTTATTACCAAATCATCATCTCCAACATCCAATAAATTTTGAATTTCAACCAACCCTTCCTTTTCTTTTGTTTTGAGATTTACTAGGGACTTTGACAATTCAAAGACAATATCTTTATCTTCATTGAAAGCGGCCAATTTAAGAGCCTCTTTTATTGGCTCTTTAGACCAATTAAAGGCTTTAGAAATATCAATTTGCCCTTTTGCAATAAATACACCCTTAATCGCTCATGATACAATTGATACATTTCATTTTCTGGGGAATTGAACCAACTGGAATAGGTATCAACCTGAGTTCGATTTTTAACTATAAGATATTCAGTTAATTATGTTCAAAACAATACGTAATAAAAATTGGTGAATTGCAAATAAATTGCGATATTAAAGTTGTCTAAAACACTAATAAACAACAATTTAATATGCAAATCACCAAAGTTAAAGTTATCGAAATATTTTATTTGGCAGATGAATTTTGTCAAGAATTTTCAAAGACAATGTCCCAATATTCACTTGGTAATGTTCCGAGAAAAAAGCCAAGAATGAAAGATAGTGAAGTGATTACCATTTTGGTTCTTTTTCATTTAGGCTGCTTTCGTAATTTCAAACATTTCTATCAAGAATATGTGCAGAAACATATGAAAGATGATTTTACAAAGACAGTCTCCTACAATCGCTTCGTAGAATTAAGCTATAAGGTTTGTATGCCCATGACCTTATTTTTAAAACCGTGTTGTCTAGGTCAGCCAACAGGGATTTCTTTTGTCGATTCAACTCCAATCAGGGTATGTAAAAATAAACGAATAGCTAGAAATATAGTATTCAAAGGAACTGCAACCACCGGTAAATCAACAATGGGTTGGTTCTATGGATTCAAACTACACCTTATCATCAACGACAAAGGAGAAATTCTTAATTTCGTCATAACACAGGCCAACGTAGATGATAGAGAACCTCTTCAAAATAAAAAGTTTGTCAATAAAATCAAAGGCAAGCTTTATGCAGACAAAGGTTATTTAGGACAGAAATTGGGCAACCTGCTTTTTGTAGATGGAATTCACCTGATCACATCCATTAGAAACAATATGAAGAATGTATTGATGGAGTTAAAGGATAAGATTCTTTTACGTAAAAGATCTGTCATTGAAACAGTTAATGATGAGCTCAAGAATATGTGTCAGATTGAACATTCAAGGCATAGATCCTTTAATGGTTTTGTTGCAAATACAATAGCTGCTCTAATCGCTTATTCATTTTTCAATAAGAAACCAGCTATTAAATTTCAGGAAGAAAGTTCTAATCAAATTGTGCTATTTTAGAATCGAACTCAGGTTTTTAAAAAAAACAGAGGCGTATTAAGTGATTGTTTATTAGTGTTTTAGGTGTGTCAGGAAGTAGGGAAGGGAATATTTTTGTACGTTTATCTGAGACATATAGGTTCTGACTCTAATTCAGAAAAATGAGTTTACTTAACTCATTCTATTTCAACTTCATTATATGGTGTAATATTTATTTCCGGAAATATAAACGACAAGTTGCTTTTGCTTGATTAAATAAAAATAATTATATTTGAACAACATTAAGAGTTCCATAACTATTTATGGGAGCCAACCGATCTGACAAGGCACGGTGGAAATTAAATGTGAGGCTAGGGCCTAAAAATAAATGTGTTCCCTGCTTTTATTTTCTCTTGATGTTTTAACGTTTAACTTAAAACAATTAAACTATGCATCAATCTTTTTTAGAAACCGATTATATCGTCTTTAAGAATCATAAATTCGAGAATAACGTTGTTTTGAAAATCAATCAGAAGGTGTTGGATATTGACTCTGCCAATGAACTAAATCAACCGTGTGCATTTATAACAGCATGGAATCCTTTACCTGATATTCTTTCGTTAAAAGAAAATCGAAAACGTAGCGAAGAACTTAAGAATGATTTAATCAAGAGGGGATATGTTTTTCATGAGGCCATGGGAATATCTTCTGATAAAAAATGGAGTGAAGAATCTTATTTTATCGAAGGTATCGATCTGGATTCAGCAAATGAATTATCACAGAAATATGGTCAGAAAGCATTTGTTTTTTGTGACAGTGATTGTTTGGTTAAGCTTATATATACCCATTAGTTTAAGCACATACAAAACCTAATTTTATTCACTTGTTGCTTTAACATTTTAAATGATTCTAATCATGAAGAACACAGTTTTAAATCCGATTAAATCTTCCAAAACAGAAGTGAAATTTGAATTGCAAGATGAAAAACAAGTAATTATTCATTGCGCTATGGCTTGCATGCCGGGCTTCTGCGTGAGAATATGGAAGACGACCTATTTGATAACTGAAGATGGAGGAAAAATGCCACTAGTTTTTTGGGAAGGTATTTCACTTTTTCCCGAATGGACGAATCTTTATCATACAGGGATGTTTCATTTTACGCTTATATTCTCTGGTTTGCCAACAGATTGTAAGGTCTTTTCAATGGTAGAAGAAATAAATGAGCCAGGTGGATTTGCAGTAAAGAATATCGTTCGAAATAAAAAAGATGTCTATAAAATTCAGTTATAAATAACCCTGAAAATATTAAGAATTTAAAAAAGAGAAAAAATGAACAATAAACTAGAAATAAAAAAAGCACAAGACACTTTAATCGACCTTAGTTTTAAAAACGAAAGGCCAACTTTACAAATTAATTGTTCTTTTCGTCGAACGGAAGCACATTCAATCAATTTGCTAACAATTATTAGAGATAAGGAGCATCCGACATTATTGTCTTTTGAGCATCAACAACTACAAACTATTATTGATGGCACTGGAGTCCATAATGCTTTGATGGCTGGTTTTGATGCTGAAAATAAGCTGATTGGTGTAAGCTTTTTCAACCAAGTGGGTACAGGAACATTTAGTGTTTTGTCCCAGGCAAAAAGTGTTTTGATTTTTCCTCAAGAGCAGTTTAAATTTAATGTGTCGGAGATTCAATTTTTTAAGCTCGTTCGAGATGGAATGATTTAATGCACCAAATTGGATGTTACTATGAAACTAACGTTTGGAAGTAATTATTTAAAAAAAAACGAATGATGACCAAATTAATTTTACATATACCTCATTCTTCTGATTTGATACCAGATAAGAAAGGTTATGCAGTGGATAAGAAAACCCTAGACAAAGAAGTTATCAAATTAACCGATTGGTACACTGATGACCTTTTTTCTCGTGACGATAGCATTATAGTTAAAGCGGATTTCTCAAGGGTTTTTTGCGACGTTGAAAGATTTTCTGATGATAAACAGGAGGTTATG
>JALQVX010000268.1 GCA_023263555.1 Crocinitomix sp. | reverse complement strand
CCACGTCCCGAATTTACTCATGCGATTATTGGCCTATGCCGGCTTTCTATTCCTCCTGTTCTTCAGTATCTACTATTTAGTCTTTATTTAAGCTGTTTTTGGGGCTTCCCCTGACGCTCGCTGCGCTCGGTCAGGGTCAGGCTTTCCGCACTCGCTTCCTGACACTTCGTCGTCAGAAGAGCTCAAACAAAGCTGCAATCCTTAAGCTGGAGGTGGAGTAAAAAACATGAATCCACATCAAATAGTTGAACTACATGGTGAATAATTAGCTAAATTTGTACCACAATTAAAACCAAAGCGGTTATAATTTGTTCCTCCTAGAGGAAACGCCGTAAAACATGAATAATTTAAACGAAATCAGACGTCCTTTCATTATTGCAGGTCCTTGCAGTGCTGAAACTGAAGAACAGATTATTGAAACAGCCCTTCGTTTAAAAGCTGGCGGTCAAGTCGATCTATTGCGAGCAGGAATATGGAAACCACGTACACGCCCAAATTCGTTTGAAGGTGTTGGAGAAATTGGTCTCCCTTGGCTGATCAATGCTGGTAAAATTACAAACCTTCCTGTCATCACAGAAGTTGCCAATGCAAAACATGTCGAAGCGACTTTAAAAGCGGGCTTCACCCATTTATGGATTGGAGCACGGACGACGGTAAATCCATTTGCAGTGCAAGAAATTGCAGACGCTTTGCGCGGAACAGGAACAAAAATATGGGTAAAAAACCCGATCAATCCTGATTTAAACTTATGGATTGGAGGAATAGAGCGTTTAAAAAATGTGGGATTAACTGACGTCAATGCGATACACCGCGGTTTTTCATCTGCACAACATAAAACATATCGCAACGATCCAATGTGGGAAATTCCAATGGCTTTAAAAACCGAATTCCCTGCGATACAACTCATTTGCGACCCTAGCCATATTACGGGTAAACGGGATTTGTTACAACCCGTTGCACAAAAAGCAATGGATTTAATCTATGACGGTTTAATGATCGAATCTCATATTGATCCCGATCAAGCGTGGAGTGATGCCGCCCAACAAGTTACCCCCGAGCGATTTACC
Source organism: Crocinitomix sp. (assembly GCA_023263555.1). Lineage (GTDB taxonomy): Bacteria > Bacteroidota > Bacteroidia > Flavobacteriales_D > Crocinitomicaceae > Crocinitomix. The sequence goes on along the minus strand of JALQVX010000268.1, from coordinate 5,127 downwards.
ACCCTTATTGAAAGTCTCATTTTACGTTCAGAACAAGCCAACGAAAGTTCAATCAATGAGGATTTAAAATCACTTCGACTTTCGATTGATAAAATTGACGAAGAAATCACAGCGCTTATCGCTGAACGAATGAAAGTAGCTGAAGAAATAGGTGCCTATAAAAAAGAACATAACATCACCATATTGCAACCAAAAAGATGGGAAGTTATAAAGAAGAGACAACTTGAATACGGCCAAGAAAACGGACTTTCAATTAAGTTTTTAGTGAAATACCTTGAAGCCTTACACCAAGAATCAATTCGGCATCAAACAGCCGTAATGAATAAATAATGGATTGCTTTATTCCAAATAAAAACACGTGTAAAAAGGTCCTCATTCCGCCTTCAAAAAGCTATGCCCAACGCGCCATCTTAGCGGCAAGTTTATGTGAAGAAGCTGTCCTTCTTTCAAATCTTGGTAAAAGCGCAGACGTATGTTATTTCCTAACCATGTCAAAACAATTGGGAGCCAACCATCAAGCAGAACAGGATGGAGCGCTCCTCATACAAGGCTTTCAAAATCAACGATCGCCCCAATTAAATGCGGGAGAATCTGGATTAGGATTGCGTTTAATCACGAGCATTTGTGCTGTATTAGGATCAGCCTATGAAATCATTGGAGAAGGAAGTTTGAAACAACGTCCCATTGTCGAGTTCGAACATATTCTCACCCAAATTGGTGTTTCATGTTCCACAAAAAATGGTTATTTACCCCTTCATTTGCAAGGAAGAGCAAAAGGCGGGCACATTCAGATAGACGGAAGTTCAGGATCGCAATATTTGACCGGTTTATTAATGGCGTTGCCCTTAGCAGAAGATGACAGTGAAATTTTTGTTTCGGCATTAACGAGTAGGCCTTATATCGATATTACCCTATCCGTCTTGAACGAGTTCGGGATCCATGTCGAGCACGACCAATACGAACATTTTAAAATTAGTGGCGGTCAACATTATACGCGTAAACGCCCCTACCTTATTGAGGGAGACTATAGCGGCGCAGCCAATTGGATGGTCTTTGGAGCACTTAACGAAGGTATTCAAATTCGAGGTCTTAATCCCGCAACACAGCAAGGTGACGCCGCCATGTTAACTGTTTTATCCAAAGCAGGAGTGCAATTTAATTGGAATCAAAGTGGACTAGATATTCAAAAATCAACCGTCCTCCCGTTTGACTTTGATGCCTCCGAATGCCCTGATTTGTTTCCGGCCCTCGTGGTTTTAGCAGCCGCTGCAAAAGGGCAATCAAAAATTAAAGGAGCCAATCGTCTTTTACATAAAGAAAGTAACCGTGCTGCTGTGTTGGTCGAAGAATTTTCTTCAATCGGATTAAATATTGAACACATTGGCGATTTGCTTGTGATAGAAGGCAAAGGAACACTCAATTCGGGCAGTATTCATTCACATAACGATCACCGAATTGCTATGGCAGGAGCAATTGCAGCCACTTTAACACCAAGTGGATTAACGATAGTAGAAGCGGAGAGCGTAAACAAAAGCTATCCTAATTTTTGGGAAAATTGGTCATCACTTTAAGATAATTAATTAACTTAACGGCTTGAAAAACAGCTTTTATTTAATGATCATTACACCCAATAATAAACAAACATATAAATCTCCTTTTGACCAAGCCAAATATAATTTCACAAAACGGCTGTCTGTCATTACTTCCTCTATCCTCTTCTTACTCGGTATTTTCTACTTCGTACAAGACGATTTCTTTTTTTGGCCTGTTTTTGCTGGTAGCCTATTTGCAATTCTCACCTTCCTAATTCTTACCAAAACAGGCAATATAAAATTGGCTGGTCTTTTTGCCGTTTGTTCCATAGATGTTATTATCATCACCAAACTCTTTATCGTATCTCATTTTCATTACTATGAAGATTTTTTTTGGATAATGTGTATCACCATGTTCGCTTTTTTTGTTCTTGGAAAGACTTGGGGAATAGGGACCTTACTTTTTAACATGCTGTTTTCGTACGTCATATTTTTTATCGTTCGTCACGATATGATCACCTTGATTGTTAGACCCTATACCCAAATGGATGAATTTAATTTCGCGATCAATTTATGTATAGGGAGTTTAATATTCATTTTTATTGTACTTGAACTTTTAAAGCAAAACCAACAAGCAGAAGCGCAGTATCAGACGACTCACCATCAACTTGAGATACAGCATGAAGAAAAAACAGTGATGTTGCGGGAAATTCATCACCGTGTCAAAAATAACCTACAGATCATCACAAGTCTGCTTCGATTGCATTCGGGCGAATTGAAAGATCCTCGACTAACGGAAGAATTTTCTGAAGCCATCAATCGTATCAGTGCAATTGCAAAGATTCATGAAAAGATGTACATCAATAAAAGTCTCAACCAAATTGATCTTACCGAATATTTGGAAGATCTGATTCATGACATACTTCAATCTACGGCAAGTGAGAAAAAGATAAAAACACAAATCAACTCAACTATTGTATTTATCAAACCAAAAGACCTTGTTCCGATCGCCCTTATTTTTAATGAATTGGTTACTAATTCAATCAAACACGCCTTTGACGAGAAGTGCGAAGGCTTAATCTTTATTAATGCGACAATTGATGATAATGACCTGGTGAGTATTTCATACAGCGACAATGGCACATGGACAGAACAATCATCTGATTCTACAAGCCTAGGACTTGAATTAATTGAAAGTTTCGTGGACCAATTAGACGGACAACTTATTTTCGAAAAAGAGCCTGCTACCCGTTATTTAATTACGTTTCATTTTAAAGACTAAAGTCCCAAATGTTTCGCATGAATAGAGGTCTTACTTGGGTTCCATGGATCACTGTATGACTTCTTAAAAAAGATCTCCTGCATGTAAGCAATTGTTCGAACAATCCGCAGATACATTCCAAAATAGAGCACCATACAAGGGATATAAGGTAAAAAATAAGACATAGAAACATGTGCCTTTTCCCGATACAATGAATAAACGATATACTTCACAAAATTAGTGCTCGTATACAATAAGATATTGGTGATAAAGATATTAAGAAAAAGAGGACGGTAAAAAGTGAGCATGATTCCGAGATAAACGTACCATTTGAAATTCAAAATTACATTGTACAAGATATTTTCGAAGGCAGCAATAAAATCGAGCAAGCGAAAAGATTGCGTTGGAAATAGTACATCTTTATGTTTACGAATTCTGAAGCGCACCAGCGATTTATCCCATCTTAACCTTTGTTTAATCAGTTTTTTGAACGTATTTGGAACAGAGGTTAAACAATTAGCATCTTGAGCAAAACGAACCTTATATCCTTTTTTACGAATCTTCACTGTAATATCACCATCCAAACCAGGACCAATGTCCCATCCCTTAATCTCGTTGATTACATCTGCTCTGAACGCACCAAAGGCTCCGGAGATAATCCGATAAATCCCTAAATAGGAAGTAACAACCCTTCCTGTCGTGATTGTATTAAAGTACTCAATACCTTGCAAGGTTGTGACAAGACTCTCGTTATAATTTCTCACACTTACGTTACCTCCCACTCCTCCAACGCTTTCATCCATAAAAAATGGAATCAAAATCTTCTCCATAGCGTCATTGTCATACGAACAATCTGCATCCAAATGAATGATGTATTTTCCTTTCGCAAAACGAAGTGCTAAATTAGCTGCAGAAGCTTTCCCGCCGCGAACTTCGTTCCTCAAAAAGAGATGAATTAATCCGGCGCGTTCGAGAGACCGGCCAATAATTGGCGTATCATCATCAGAACCATCATCAACCACAATAATTTCAATATTTTTATACGTTTGTTCGCCCAGCGAAGTCACTAATTTGTATAGGTGTTTACCTTCGTTTTTACCGGGAATGAGGATTGAAACAAGCGGGTTTTCCATGAATAAACGGCGACGGGCATCTGCTCGTTTAGGTCGATCACCCCACGATTTAATTTTTGCCAAATTAAGGACGATAAACTCCAATAAGAAATAGCGAATAAATTCGAAAACAAAATAAAACCAAAACAACTCGACAAAATAAGCAGGTGTTAGCGTTGCTAAAAATCGGATATAATTATCGAGTAAATCTTCCACGACTTAAGACAAATCAGCCAATAACTCTTTTAGGTGAGCATCATGTGTTTTACTGTGATCCAATTGAATAATTTTTGTCTCAAAAACAACATCTAAATCTTCGAAGCCGGCTTTGATCAAATCTTTCAAAATATGAACCATTTCAATCGTGATTTTTTTGGCGATACGCTGTGGCAAATCATTCATAGAAACCAAAATCGTTGATGAACTTTCAAAAGCGATCACATCCGACGAGCGAATATTACTTCGAATAACCCCTACAAGATCTTTCAATAAGCTTTTTTGTAACTCACTACCTAATTTCGAATAGACTTGTGACGAATTACTAATGTTAATGGCACACAGATTACTATCACCTTCTGTCTGTTTCAACCGTTCAATCTCATACTTAAGCATGGTTTTAAACGTATCTAACTTAATCGTTCCAACTGTTTCGTCAATATCCTTGCTCGTTGTAACAAACCCTTTAATCGCCGCTAATTCCCCTTTTTTCGTCAAGCGATACGAGCGAATTTCAATCGAACGCAATTGATCAACAGCCTTGTCCGAATCACAGGAAAGACATTTTGCATTGACATAATAGTCTTGAAATTCTTGTCCTATATTCATAATGATTTTTATTTGATACAAATGTAGGTAAAATATTTTAAAGTCCCAAAATATCGTCAATAATTTCCTGACTTGACAATTCTTTGAAAGGTCTTGGATGTTGGTAAGACCAAAAAGTTTTCCAATTACCAAACCAAATAAGACCTTCTTTTCTTGGGTCAATAGTTCTCCAATCACGACTTGATTTTGGGAACCTACCAATATTGTATGTCTTGTAGTAATCTATATTGTTTGTGTAGTAAAAAGTATCAAACCTTTTATTTATATGGTCAAAATGAGAGTTAATTGCAATTTTACAACCATGTTTAAGTTGATATTCTTTAATACGGTCTATCCATAATATGCACTCATCGTAGTCTAAAGTATCAAGATTGAACACAACCAATTTACCATTATC
>JALQVX010000265.1 GCA_023263555.1 Crocinitomix sp. | reverse complement strand
TTGTCGGAGCTCCACTATGGAAAAACAAGACGTTTTCTACTCAGTTTGATCAAGTAAAACACAAATCGTCAATCCACTTTTCTGGTCATGTAAACTTAGATGTGCTCACAGAATTAATGGGAAGTGCCAAAGCCTTGACCTTCGTTTCTTATTTTGAAGGATTTGGTATTCCGATCATAGAAGCGTTTAAGGCTGGAACACCGGTCCTCTCCGGCAATTTAACTTCCTTACCCGAAGTTGCTGGAGAAGCAGCTCTTTACGTCGACCCATATTCGATTTCAAGTATTAAGGATGGTTTAGTACGCATGGATTCGGATCATGCGCTTCGTGATGAATTGATTGCTGCGGGGCATGAAAGAAGTATACAATTTAGTTGGGATAAAACAGCAGCGCTTATTTGGGAGGCACTCAAAAGGTTCCTTTAACATGTTTACACGTTAAACAGGCTGATGTTCGTTGTTATTTTTTCATAGCGCGATCCATTTCACGCTTCGTATCCTTGTCTTTTAAATCACTTCTCTTGTCGTGGAGTTTTTTACCTTTTGCGAGATGAATGTGTGCTTTAGCTAGATTCTTCTCGTTGATGAAAATGAGTGAAGGTACAATTGTCAATCCCTTATCTTTCATCTTTTTCTCCAGTTTCCGCAGTTCAAGTTTGGTCAAGAGCAATTTTCGATCCCTTCTTGGGTTGTGATTATTGTAAGAACCATTTTCATATTCCGCTATGTACATATTTCGAATAAAAATTTCTCCGTCAGTAATAACACAAAATGATTCGACAATGCTCGCCTTTCCATTTCGGATGGATTTCATTTCAGTTCCCGTCAACACGATTCCTGCATTAAAATCTTCCAATAACTCAAATTGAAAGCGTACTTTTTTATTTCGAACTTCTACTTTAGACATATACTAGAACAAATGTCATAAAAAAATCCTGATTCTAATTTTTATAGTCACTTTTTTTCTCTTAAAAACGTCTTATCTTTGTAGAACATGATTGATTTAAACGTTTATAACAAACTAGAACCCCAAAAGGGTCGACTTCTAATAACAGAACCGTTTGAAGAGAGTTCTTACTTCAACCGTTCTGTTGTCTTGCTTTGTGAGCACAATGATGAAGGATCCTTCGGTTTTGTTATGAATAATTATATCGACGTTAACCTTGCCGACTTTGATTCTTTGCCCCATTTTGAAACGAGAATCGGATTAGGCGGTCCTGTAAACTCTAAAAACTTATATTACCTCCACACCCTTGGCGAAACAATTCCTGAAAGTGTTGAGATCACTGCGGGCATTTATGCAGGGGGTGATTTTGAAATTTTAAAAGGTCTGTTGATTGCAGGTGCGATAAAGAAACATGAAATTCGTTTCTTTTTGGGTTATTCGGGTTGGAGCGAAAAACAATTAGATGGTGAGCTAAAGCACAATGCTTGGCTCGTCGCGGACATTCATGATACGGCTGAATTAATGGATACAAATAATGCCAATCTTTGGACAGATTACATGACGAGACAGGGCGGTAAATATAAAGCCTTTGCGCATTTCCCTAAAAATCCACTCCATAACTAAAAAAGCAACCCCTTTCGGAATTGCTTTTTAAAAACCACATAAACGTTATCTTTTAGTTATTGTAAGATACGATAATGTATTTCTCGTAAAATTCAATTGTTTTCGCTCTGTTCTCTTCGCTCGACATATAGTCTTTAAATTGTTCAAAGAAATCATAGTGAAATAAACAAACTAAAACATAAGGCTCTAAAAATCCTTCTTCTCTCATTTTGTCTGCAAAATGTAAATCACTCGACAAATCATTTGGATGAGCTTCTAACATTTTTCTGTAAGAATATACCTCTAAATAACGATCTTCAAATTCACCGTTCTCTTCGATAATACCGTCGTCGTTGCAGTATTTTCGGACATCTTCTTTTGCTGCGCGGTAATCTTCCCATAATGGCAAACCTTCTAGTGAAGATTGGTCATCATCAGCAATATCATTTGGATAGAATGTACGAAGAATACGGTGCTGATCCAGGACTTTGTTTTCTTTCGCTAAAATTCCGTTTAAGGCTGATTTTACATTATAACCGGGGTAAACTGTAAGCGCTTCAAGACATTCTTTTTTTGCACGATAAAATAAACCTTGCTCAATAAGCGCATCAATAACATGTAATCGAATTGATAATAGATTCGGCTGTAATTCCTTCCCTGCTGTAAAATAAACTAAAGCACTATCATATTTTTCTTGTAACCAAAAATTATAACCAATAAAAAGGTGTGCTTCATAATAGGTCGGCACTTCACCAATTGCTTTTTTGAAGTTCATATCTGCTAATTCGTAATCATCATCAACGAAAAATTGTTTTCCTTCATCAAAATAAGATTTCGCCTTCTCACCTACCAACGTGTCTGGCTTAAAGTCAATCATTAAACGGCTTAGATATTTATCACCGTAAGATGAAGTTGCACGCAAGGTGCTTTCGCGGCAAACATTCACAAAATTTGACTTAAAAATGGCCATGATTTCAGTTTGAAAAGCATTGGACAATGAATCACTTTCTTCACCTTCAACAGTGACATTAATTGCATCATCTTCTCCAAAAATATCCATTAAACTTTTGTACGTTTTGTACTTCATTTCTACGATAGAGTTGTACGCATAGTTCGAATTGAAGACTTGATCGTCCATGTACTTCTCCAATTTTTCAACGCCTTTACTGCGGCTCTTTTTGTTGTAGACTTTCCAACATTTATCTATCTTTTTTTCATCTTTGAGCATTTCAGCCTGTGTTTGACTGAACGCTGCTGATGCAATGAATAACATACTCATTAACATCAGGTTTTTCCATGTTACTGTTCTTTTTTTTGTGTTCATACTAAATTCCATTGTAGGTTTAAAAATTTTACTAATTCCTGAGATACTTGATTGGTATAAGTCTTAGATCGATACTTTCCCACCCATATAACTCCTTTAATCGCATTGGTTAAAAACACCTCATCCGCAGCTAATAAGTTTTGGGGAGAAATGTTGCATTCGTACACTTTAATACTGTGTTTAAGTGCTAAGTTAATAATTTGCATCCGCATTGTACCTCCTAAACACCCTAAATCTAACCCTGGAGTGTATAAAACGCCGTTACTGACGATAAATAAATTGGCGCTTGTACTTTCAATAATGCCCAATTTATCATTCATTAAGAGCAAATCATCTTTGTCCTTTAACTTTGCACTTAGCTTGCCCATCACATAAATAAGGGCATTTTTAGTTTTGAACGGAGACAAAAAATTAATCGGTTTTTTGAGATCTTCATATAAATCAATTTCCAACCCCTTTTCATTCAACTCAAAAGCTGAACCAATTAGTTCTTCAGTCTCAATAAAGTAAACAATGTGATTCGATTGCGGTAAATAGGTACCTCCAGCGACGCGATCAACAGAAATTCGAAGCTTAGCGCTACCATTCAATTCATTTTTTGTAAGCAGAGCTTGAATTTCGCGTTCAAAAAAATGAAGGTCAAAATTTGGGGGAGAAACCATTTGTAGCGCTTTCATGCCTTCGATTAACCGATTAAGATGCTGTTTCAGGTTAATTGGGTGTCCTTTAAAAACACGAATCGATTCAAATAAGCCATCTCCATATAAATGAGCCCTGTTTCCAGCCATAATACTGTAAGATTCTGACGAAATTAGAACCCCGTTATTATTTACAAATTTACTCATCTCACAAACTGATTAAAAAAGTTCAATAAAAAATGGTAATCCACCACAGCCATAAAAAGAATGCCGTAGACCGCTCCTGCAAAATGGGCATCATGTGCAATACCTGTCCCTCCTCTTTTAGAGAGGGCATATTCTGCAATTAAAATAATAGGACCAAAAATATATGCAGGGACACGTATCGGTAAAAACAAAAGCCCCAATTCAGCGGTTGGAAAAATCAATATATAAGCAAATAATACAGCCATGACCGCTCCCGAAGCTCCCAGTGAATTGTAGCCATGATTATCCTTATTCGTATAAAGTGATAGGAGGGATGAAAAAAGAATGGCCGAAAGATATAATAGAGCCATGTAGTAGTGCCCTTTTAAACCATAAAAAGCAAGGAGTTGAAATTCCAATATTTCGCCAAAAGAATACAAGACATACATATTAAAACCAAGATGGATCCAATCCCCATGAACAAAGGCATGGGTGAAACAACGATACCATTTTTTGTGGTGAATCACAGCGTAAGGATTGAGCATTAATCGTGATTTTAGCGACGGATTATCCATGGCCATTGCAGAAATTATAATTGTTGCTGCTAATAATAAATAAGTAACGTACATTTGCTTTTTTTATAACCTATAATATAATCGGTTTATCTATATTTAAACTGAAATGAAAAAGACCATTTTCAATAGTATACTGCTTTTAGTGCTTTTGGTTTCAATCAATAGTTGCAGCGGTATTTCAGGTGATTCAGCCAATGAAGTATCTGAAGATGAATTAAGCATGCGCGAATTGTTGTCTGAAAAATTTTCGTCGGCTGAACAATTAGTCTACGAAAACGATCGGTTATTGGCAGATAAGGAGGTTCTCGCTTTTTATAAGTCAATTGATTATCTTCCAATTTGGACAACCTCCGAGCGCCTGTCGGAAACAGGATCAGCATTTCTTGAGCTGATTGATAATGCCTACGACTTTGGTTTACTACCAGAAATGTTTGAAGCGCGCTTAATTCACGAAATGACAGATTCCTCCTTAAAGGATGTCGAAGTATTAATGACAAATGCCTATTATCTTTATGCAACCCATCTCAATGTTGGATGCATTGATTCGAGCACCTATGCGTATGTATGGAAAAAGGATTCGATTTCATTTTCCATTGAGGATGATTTACACCAACTTCTAGAGGATGCCAAAATCAATGAAATATTGTTAAGCCACCAACCAAAAATTTGGGATTACCAACAATTGCAAAAGGGTTTAGCAAGCTATTTGGACAGCTTTGAATTAGACACCACTCATTTTAACATACCTGCATTTAAGGAAGATTCTTTAATCTGTTATGCAGCGGCGAACGAGGCCTTGGTGGCTCATCATTATCTGGACAGTGCAGATCGCGAAAATGACTCTATTTTTATAGAACGATTAAAATTATTTCAGTTGAACAGTGGTCTCAAACCAGATGCGATTGTAGGTAAATGGACCGGTAGATCTCTCGAAAAAAGTAACCTAGATCGATTTTATCAAGCCGCATTGAGTCTCGAGAAATGGCGTTGGAAAAAAGATTATCCTAGCCGCTACATTCGCGTAAATATCCCGGAATATACGCTTTACTTTATGGATAATAAGCAAACCATCCGAAAGCACCGGGTTGTAGTAGGTGCATACGGAACGCAAACGCCAGAATTTCAAGGCACTATGCAACGCATGGTGACGAATCCATTTTGGCACGTGCCCTACTCTATTTCTTCTACGGAAATATTGGCTGGTGCGCGCAAAGACTCTGCGTATTTTGCAAAACGCGGTTACAAAGTCTTTAAAGGAGATGCGCAAGTCGATCCTTCAAGCGTTGATTGGAGTTCTATCAAACAGTCTAATTTTCCTTACAAGGTTAGACAAGACGGAGGAGCCAGTAATAGTCTCGGTAAAATCAAATTTTTATTTCCTAACGTTCATTCCGTTTTCATCCATGATACCCCATCTAAAAGTTTATTTATGAACGACATGAGAGCGTATTCTCACGGATGTATTCGCCTTCATGATCCATACGAATTGGCGAAAGCTATATTGGCTGCAGATCAACACAAAACAGTTGGCGATTCTTTAATCAGTTATATTGATCGAGGAGAACAACGTGTATTAGAGTTAAATGAACCATTTGCGGTATATATCGAATATATAACAGCAACAGGTGACAGCTTGGGTGGAATTTCTTTTTTTCCAGACGTTTATGGTAGAGATGAAAAATACATCACTAATTCATTCAAAAAATTTCAGCCTTAAAGCATTCAAAATTGATGTCTCATCCTCTACCAAAAGAAATTCCGCATGCGATAACCAGTCACGGTGATACAAGGATAGATCCTTTTTTTTGGATAGCTGACAAAAAAAACAAGGAGGTGATAAAGCACCTCAAAGCAGAGAACCGCTATAGTGATTCGATCCTTGCTCCACATAAAAAACTTAGAAAGCGGTTGTATGCTGAAATGAAAGCACGTCTCAAAGAAGACGAATCTTCCGCACCTTATTTTAAAAATGGTTATTGGTATTATGCCCGCTATGAAAAAGGACAAGAGTATACACTTTATTGCAGAAAGAAGGGGTCACTTGAAGCCGAAGAAGAATTACTACTAGACGAAAATATATTGGCTTTCGAAGAGGAATATTATGAAATAGATTCCTTCGCTTTGACACAGAGCAATGATCTCTTGGCTTTTGCTGAAGATAAAAGTGGTAATCGCCAATACACCATTCGGTTTAAGGATTTAAAAACGGGTAAGCTCTTGGATTTAAAACTTGAAAACTGTGAAAGTGAATTCGCTTGGCACGCAGATAACGCCACGATTTATTACATCATTAAGGAGGCTGAAACACTTCGCCCATACTTGGTTAAATCTCTAAATATCTTCACCGGAGAGCATAACGATATTTACGAGGAAAAGGACGAATCATTCAGTTTATCCGTTGATACAAGTGGCGATTATTCTGCCGTTTTTATAGGTTGTCACAGTACTCAAACAACTGAATTCCTCTTTAAATCGGCTCATGACTTAAGTGCATTTGAATCCTTTTTACCCCGCGAAGAGAATCATGAGTATTATCCTGAATTGGGCGGTGATTGCTATTATATCAAAACCAATCTTGGAGCGAAGAATTTCAAATTGGTAAAATGTGCACTAAATGATCGCAGTCCTGAAAATTGGCAAATCATTCAAGCTCACAGCGATCTAGCATTAATAGAAGATTTCGAAGTATTTGACACGCATCTTGTCGTTCTAGAGAAAGAGAATGGTTTAGATCAATTGAGAGTATATAACCGCACGGATTATTCCCAACAACTTATTCCGCCAACAGAGGAAACTTTCACCGTTTATTTAGAGAATAACCCTGAATCTTCAGCCGAATTTGTTCGCGTTGGATATAGTTCATTAACTACGCCACACACGATTTACGATATACACCTCAACACATTTGAGCGAACCATTATTAAACAAACGATCGTATTGGGCGATTTTAATAGTGCTGATTACACTTCAGAGCGCGTTTGGGCTCAGTCGGAAGATGGAACAAAAGTTCCCATTTCGCTTGTTTATCGATCTGACACATTTAAGAAGAATGGTGGAAACCCGTTGTTTTTGCATGGATATGGGGCTTATGGAGCGACAATAGATCCTTATTTTAGTGTTGCTCGCCTTAGTTTATTGGATCGTGGATTTATTTTTGCCATAGCCCATGTTCGGGGGGGGGAATATTTGGGAACCGACTGGTACGAGAACGGTCGACTAATGACTAAGAAAAATACCTTCACCGATTTTATAGCTTCAGCCGAATTCCTCATAAAATCAAACTACGCCGATCCAAAACAAATATTTGCAATGGGAGGAAGTGCGGGCGGACTTTTAATTGGTGCGGTTGCGAATATGCGTCCATCTTTGTGGAAGGGACTTATACTAGAAGTTCCCTTTTTGGATGTTTTGACCACTATGTTGGATGAAACATTGCCCCTCACAATAGGAGAATACGACGAATGGGGAAATCCGAATGAAGAAGAAGCTTATCAGTATATGCGCTCTTATTCACCATATGATCAAATAGCGGCAAAAGATTATCCCTCCATGTACGTTTCGAGTGGCCTTCATGATTCTCAAGTTCAGTATTGGGAGCCGACGAAATATGTAGCAAAATTGCGAAAATTGAAAACGGATACGAATCCTGTTTTATTGAGAACCTATATGAAAGCAGGACATAGCGGCGCATCAGGACGCTTTGAACAATTAAAAGAAATCGCAGAAGAATATGCCTTTATTTTAGCTTTAGTTGCAGATAAACTCTAAACGATAATCTGTAAAAAGATGGATTTCGATTCATTAATCTCCCTTTTAAATGGGGGTATTCGATTACTTCAACTAAAAAAACATACACCATATCCTTTTGATACTTATCTTTGAGGAGAATTCTCCTTTTATGAAAAAGAAAATCATTGTTAACCAAGAAAAATTTCCAATCATTTTATTTTTCGCAGCCATTTGGGTTGTCTTCATGGGACTGTATGACCCGATCTTTGATTCGATACTCTTGACGGTAATTAGCTTAAGTGTACTATTCACACTCGTCTTTTTTTCCCTCTATTCAATCGAAATTATAATTACTGACAAGTACATCAGGAGGGGGAATAGAGTACCATTCAGAAAAAAACGGACAAACGAAATTTACATTGATCGAGAAAAATACCAAGGTCTTATTCTCCGTCAAAATGAAAAAAAATTTTTTGAAATCTGTGCGGTAGATGAAAGCGGAAATGCGATTGTGTTGGCTATGCTTCCCAATAAGAAACCTGCACTGGAGCGACAACATCAATTCGAAAAAATCATCCGCACCTATTGGCATTTAGAAACTGTCACAGATTGATTTGAAAAAGCCCTTAAATTTCAATGGATATTTTTTTTGCATTTTTTTATTGTTACATTTAGCCACCAATTTAAACTAGAAAATACTTCAAGTCCCGAAAATTGAAGGCTAAATGAAATGCTTATGACGACTAAATGGATGGGGCTCCTACTCTTGACATTCTTTAATGTAATGGGAGTTGCACAAGATGACAACACAACGAATTCATCATTTAAACTAGAGGCCAACAGTCCTTTCAGCTACCGTATGATGGAACCTACTCAAAACTTAAGGAAGTTGAGTATTTTGATGGAAGAACGAGAAGATGGAACCTTAAAAGAACGGGGATTAGTCATTGGCACTTCTCTCATTGCGCTCGGAGATTATCAATATTCTAATATCGATTCTAAATTCGGATACCTGATGCGTCACCCCACTTCGAAGAATCAAATTGGACATGTTGTCACAGAGGCTGTTATTCATTCGTTCCAATTATCATTTACCGGAACAGTCAATAGTTGGATAACTTCCTATGCAGAGATTCTATACGACCCGCAGCAAAGTTTTGGAACGGGGTTAATTACTGATATTGAACGAAACCAACTTCAGCTGAGAAAAGGATTTGTTGCTTTTGGTGACCTCAAAAAATTGCCCCTCTACGGCGCAATAGGTAAATTAGATTCGCCATTTGGTCAAACAGGATCGGTCAGTCCATTTACGAATTCGACTTTATGGCATGCCTTCGGCGGACTTTGTTATGGAGCACAAGTTAGTTTTGAAAAATGGAACATCAATGCATCTTTTATGGCAGCACAGGGTGGTGCCCAATTTAGAGGTATGAACACGACCGTAGGCGACTCAACCAACATCCCTTCACTGGTGAATAATTTTATCGCAGACTTGAGCTACACCCTTCATTTTACGGAAGAAATTAGTTTCAAATTTGGCGGTTCATACCTGCATGGATCTACATATAACCAAGCCTTTCCTGTTCAACATTTTGATCCAGCATCTTTCAATAATCCAGCAGTTACGGCATATGGCTATTTCAACTTAAACGATCGCTTTATCCTAAAAGGTGGTTATGCTAAAACCTTAAAGGTTTGGCCTGGAACGCATAACCCTACTCCACCCCTCGATCAATTTGAAGCCTTCAGAGTCTCATCATTTGACCTCGGTGCTTCATATACATTAAATGCAAATAAACCGATCATTTATAAATTATCGGCCGAATTTTCCGACTTCGTCGCTGGACCTCATGGTGCACCATGGGAGCGACAAAACCAATTGATTGTGGGATTCTCCGCCTTGTTCGATCAATCTTCTAAACTCTTTGTCGAATTATTTAGAACAGATGGCTATGTACCATTGAATTGGATTAGTGGAAGCGATCCATTTCAACCTTTCCCTCCAGGTGTTACGCACAGTGAATATGCTGCATTTAGCAATGGCATTGTTGTTGGCTGTCAAATTACATTCTAACAATCTTCCTTATACAAGTCGAGATATTCCAAAATTGTCGAGACTGCTTCTGCACTTAAGCGATTGGTTTTGTAATTTCGCACTCTTAAATATTCGTCTCCAACCCGATACACCTCACACCAACTTTGATCGAAGGCGATTTGACAACGTATGAGTGCATACACTGTTGCATGCGCCATGCTTTTCTCTTTCATGCGATTATGTGCTAAAGTGGCTGCTTTAAATGCTTCTGCAGGATGAAAATAATCGCCCAATGCTTGCAAATAGGCCCAAGACATCAGTTCGTCTGCGGACAGCGTTTTCGTTATTTTATAAAGTTCTTTTTGCGTTCCTTTATCAGCCTTTAGCGCTTCAAATACAGCCGTTGTTATTCCCTTCTTGTTTGCGATTAAGTAGGCTTCATATCCCTTAACATATTGATCACTTCCCCAACTTATTTCATTAATTAGGGCAATTTTATGAATCGGATTTTCTTTAGGACTGGACAAGAACTGCATTAATTCTTCCGAAAACCCCTTTTCTTTATACACTTGAATTACTGCGTCAGCACCGCAATACTTAGCAAAATAAGTTGAAGTTAAAGGTGAGTCCGAATAGGCAAGCGCCGCGGTTAAAAAAGCGCATAAACTGATTATAAATTTCATCTTCATTTCAATTGGTCCGATTCAAAACTATAAAAATTGATTAAAAAAACAATTTTGACCATCCAATTGATTAAAATTAGGGGAATAAATAGGATGACGGTATCGTACTTTAACAAATAATCTCTAATTTCGTGCGGTTTGAGGTGAAGAAATGAAATTTGATCAACAGAGCAGTAAAGAACTTGAATTTGACGCCATTTGCGATATACTTGCTACTTATTGTAAGTCACAAAAGGCAAAAGAAAATGCGCGAAAAATCCAATTTTTCGATCAACCGAATCTGTTAATGCATGAGTTTGATTTACTGGCAGAAATTTTAACCATTCATCATGATCCACGCCTATCCTTTCCTCACTCCAATTCAGAAGACATTGACACGGCATTAAATATTTTGAGAATAGAAAATGGCGTACTAATCTTGAGCGAATTGCTGAAAGTATTTGCGCTTTGCTTGGGTACAAAAAAATTGATTGACTTCGCTAAGAGTCATAAGTATGACATACCTCTTGTGGCCGAAGCATGCGAGCATATTACAGGGATTAAAGACGTATTGGAAATCATCACCGAGGTCCTGGATCAAAAAAAATTAGAAATCAAAGATGACGCAACGCTTCGCTTGGCAGGGATCCGCAAAAAAATCAAATCCAATCGGCTCGATATTAACAAGAATTTTGAGCGCGCCTTACGTCTTTGTAAACAAGAAGAATTATTAGGGGAATCGGAAGAAACCTATCTAGAAAATCGGCGGTTGCTAGCTGTTCTTTCACAATATAAAAAACGGGTGCCTGGTAAAATTTACGGTGTCAGTGCAAAAGGCACATACACCTACATTGAACCGCAAGAAAATATTCAAATCAATAAAGAGCAAGAACAGCTCTATGTAGATGAGAGTAACGAATTGTTTCTGATACTTGAAGCTGTAACCTTTAAATTACGCGGCGAAAAGAAACAATTAAAAGCTTTCCAACGCTTACTGGTTCGATTTGACCTTCTCAATGCAAAAGTTCTTTTCGGATTAACATACAATGGCATTCGCCCAGGTTATAATGCCACGCGTAAAATGGAATGGAAAAACGCCATCCACCCCCTGCTCTATTTAAAAAATAGCGCTAAAGGACATAAAACGGTTGGCCAAGATCTTGCATTGAGCGAAGAAGGTCGCTTTTTAGTCATTTCAGGTCCCAATGCTGGAGGTAAATCAATTACCTTAAAAACCGTTGGTTTATTGCAGTTAATGTTTCAATGTGGCTTGTTTTTGCCCTTGGATGAGAACAGTTCTTGTTGCTGGTTTGAACAAGTTCTCTCGGATATCGGCGACAATCAATCGATCGAGAACGAACTCAGCACCTATAGCTATCGTTTGAATCGAATGAACTATTTTCTTAAACATGCAGAGACCAATACATTGTTGTTATTAGACGAATTCGGAAGTGGATCAGATCCCGAATTAGGAGGTGCTTTAGCAGAGGTTTTTTATCTTGAATTATACGAAAAAAACCTATTTGCTGTTATTACTACGCATTATACGAATATCAAAATTTTAACTTCAACCTTGGATGCGGCCAAAAATGCTTGCATGCTCTTTGACACAAAAAAGCTAGAACCACTTTTTCAACTGTCAATCGGTCAACCTGGCTCCTCCTTCACCTTTGAAGTAGCGCAGCACAATGGAATCCCACTTGATTTGATTGAGAAGGCAAAAGGAAAGGTTTCTGAGCAAAAGCTGCAAGTTGATGCGCTAACTGTTGCGCTTCAAAAAGAAAAATCGAAATTCAAAAAAATTAATACCGAGCAATACCGTTCACAAAATGAAGCCCAAAAAACCATTCGATCCTACTCCTCTCAATTGGAAAAACTGCAGGATAAATCAGATCGGTTAAATCTCTTTATTGAACAGCAAAACAAATTTGTAAATACAGGGAAAAAGTTTTTTGAAATTATAGGCAAATTTAAGCATCACAAAACCGATAAAGCTATGAATGAGGCTTTAAAAAAGATGGCGTCCATTGAAAAGTCAAAAATTATAGAGCAAAAAAAACCATTGGTATTGGCCAAAGATATCTCCTCCCCTGACCTACCCATTATCTCAAAAGAAGAACAAGAAAAAGCCGCAACATTAGAGAAAGATGCACGAGACAAAAAAATTGAAGAAGTCAAAAAATCATTAAAAATTGGCTCAAAAGTCAAATTAAAAAATCAACAAACACTCGGGACAATTCTTGAAGTAAGTGGTAAAAAAATAACCGTCCAAGTTGGGAATTTCATCCTCAAAACAACGACATCAGAAATTGATATTACGTAAAAGGAAATGAACCGCTCGCATTTATATCATGTCGTTTGTTCAAACCTAACCGTTCTATTTCAAACCTTCTTTTTCTTGTTGTTCTTTTTGACATCCAACCTCTTGTTTGGACAAATAGAAACTCATATCCGCAAAAAGTTTGAAATCAAAGACGGTATTGCTCCAAAATCAGTAGTATCAAGTGGAAACGGATTATTTGCTGCTCAAAACATGATGTATCGCCACACGATAACCCTTTATAATGAAGAAGGTCAACGCGTTTCAAAAATCAATGATATCGTTCAACTCTCTGCTTTCGGAATTAAAAAATATGGAACAGAAAAATTCCGTGGAGCACCAGTAGAAGGTGTTTTTTCGGCTGACGGCAAGTACCTATGGGTGTCCAATTATCATATGTCTGGCTCAACTTTTACGAATCCTGGTTGTGACGATTGTATTGGGACAGATTATGATCCTAGTTTTGTTTACAAGATTAATACAGAAACATTTGAAGTTGAACAGGTTATTGAAGTGGGTTCAGTTCCAAAGTTTATGGCGATCTCTTCCACTGGAAAATGGTTATTGGTCAGTAATTGGGTTAGTTCTGATGTATCCCTTATCGATTTGTCTTCAGAAATTGAAATGGAACGAATTACAGTTGGCGCGCATCCAAGAGGAATAGCGATTACAGATGATGAAAAACTAGCTTATATTACCATTATGGGATCGACTAAACTCGTTGAAATCGATTTGCAAACATTCGCTACGCGATCCATAGAAAAGATTGGGAAATCGCCTCGTTCTGTTCTTTTAGCGCAGCATGACTCAATTTTATACATCTCCTTAAATGGCAGCAATGAATTAGTCAAATACAATCGTTATACAGATCAACGCATCATTTGCAAAACAGCGGCAGGTCCAAGAAGTATGACCCTATCACCAGATGAGAAATCGCTTTACGTTGTGAATTATTTTGACAACCTTTTTACGAAAATTAATACAGATTCAATGCGAATTGAAGCCGAAATAGAAACTGCTGATAAGCCAATTGGAATCTGTGGAAATTGGAAAGAATCCGAAATATGGGTGGCTTGTTATTCAGGTAAGATAGAGGTGTTTAAAGATTTTAAACTAGAACGAACCTTAAATCCCTCTTTCATTTTTGGGTGGTCCTGGCGAGAAAATCAGTCATTTGAAATAAGCGACCTCCCAACAAATGACACCTCCGCTTCCGCCGTTGAAACCGAAATCACACTTGAACGATCGGTAACGCGGAAATACGAGCACTCGAAAAAACTGACCGGTAAATTAAAACCTTCGTCTGTACCAATTTTAACGGGACTGTCTTATCACATTATTGTTGGTGCCTTTTCTGAACGTGAAAATGCAGTGGAAAAGCAACAATCACTCTCCGAATCGATTAGAACAGTTACACTCATTGAAGGAACTATTTACACTTATGTTTCTGTTGGATCGTTCACCAGTCGCACTGATGCGGACGAGGCAAAAACGATCTTTATCGCCTCACATCCAAGTGATAAATCAGCATGGATTCTCGAAAGACAAAACTAAAAGAGGGGATAACAATTCGAAACCCCCTCCCCATTTTGTAAATACTTACTAGTAAAAAGTCACTTCGCCAGAAGTAACACTGTACATTGCGCCGACAATTTCGATTTCACCATTTGCTTCCATTTCAGCAAGAATACTGCTCTCTTGCCTAATCCGGATAATTGAATTTTTAACATTACGCTCCGAAACCGTCTCAATTCCTTCTTCATTCATTTCCAATCCTTCTGATTTAACATCATTTACGGCTACACGGATTTTGCTTAATAAAGAGGTAACATTGCCCAATTCGACACCTTGGCAAGCAGCTGTAACTGCTCCACATTTTGAATGGCCCATCACGACAATAATTTTAGATCCAGCAACTTTACACGCGTATTCCATTGAACCCAAAATGTCTTCATTGATAATATTCCCTGCCACACGTGCGCTAAAAACATCACCAATCCCTTGGTCAAAAACTAATTCAGCCGGCACGGGTAACGGGCAGCAGTACATAATCCGTATTGGTGAAACTACTCAGAACATAAACCTGAGCACGACCCAACGCCCGCTCAATGCTCTGCTAAACGCGACGAACAGCCAGGCGTCTAACCAAGTGATAATCAATCTG
>JALQVX010000230.1 GCA_023263555.1 Crocinitomix sp. | reverse complement strand
GAAAGTTCTTTAGAGGAAATAAAAAACCAAGCAGAACAAGCTGCTAGAGAAGGTATTACTCAGTTAATTCTAACAGATAAAAATATAAGTATAGAAAAGTTACCAATGCCAATCCTTTTATGTGTTGGTGCTGTAAATACACATCTAATCAAATTGGGTTTAAGAGGTTATGTCTCAATAAATGTTCAGACTGGAGATGCTTTAGATACACATTCATTTGCAACATTAATAGGCGTTGGTGCTACCACAGTTAATCCTTATCTTGCATTTGATAGTTTGTACGAAAGATATACTAAAAAATTATTCGGAAATTTAAACTTGAGATACCTAAAGATAATTGCTCCCACTATCCCACCTAGCAAAGGAGATAAAATATAAACCGTAAAAAAACCACCTCGAACGGGAGGAAAAGAGGCCTCTCCCCACCCCATAAATGAAGCGACTAGCCGAGGACCAAAATCGCGTGCAGGATTCAACCCTGCTTGGGTATAAGGAGCTATGAATACAATCAAAATGGCCACCGTTAATCCAATTAATGGAGGAATAAAGATTGGTTTTAGATTCTTTAAATGAATCAAGAAGAAAATGCTCATGACAAGGAGAAAGGTCCCTATAAACTCTGCGAATCCTGCTCCGAAGGTTGATAATTGAGCAGCGGGGCCTCCATCAAATTGATGATAAAATTCACCAAAAATTTTACTGGTCTGAACAGATGCGGCGCTCCCTCTTACTATTTCATGCTTATGTTCAAAATCAAGAAGTGCATAACGAAACAAGCCATAAACCGCCATTCCCGCTAATAGAGCGCCAATAAATTGAAAAAAAACATACCCAAAAAAGGAGCGCAAAGCATAAGGCTCCTTCACCCACATGGCAACACTTACAGCAGGATTTAAGTGAGCAGGACCAAATGGTTTTGCAGCAAAAATAGCGAGAGTTACGCCGCCGCCCCAAACAGTTGCGATACCCAGCAAGGAGTTAGGTATGCCAAATAAAACAGAAGTTGCGACCACACCACAACCAATAAACACTAAAATAAATGTGCCCAAAAGCTCACTCCAAAAAGGACCGGTTTGCCTCACCTATGTCAGATTTGAAAAGACATAAAATAACTCCGAAGCAATTTGAAAGGAGCGGTAATCATACATGGTAGCTTCTAATGGACTTCCATCAAAATACTTAGGATCATCATATCGCAAAGCGATTCGCGCATCACACCCCAAAACTAGCGGACATTTCTCATCAGCATCTGAACAGGTCATTATCGCAATAAAATTCTCACTTGGATTTTGTTTATCTTCCACCAATTTAGAATACATTTCGACAGCTGGATCACCGGCATTGAATTCAATGGTATATCGCTTATTCACATTTCCTGTCTTGGTAATACGAAACCCGAAACGATTTAGTGAAGCAATTGCTCGTTCATTAAATTCCGTCACTTCCATACCACCTGAAAAACTTCGAATCGGAATTTTAAAGTGATTGGCAGCTACTAAAGACCATAATTGTCCAAACTGGCTTCGTCTTGAATTGTGCGTGCAAATAAAATGAAGCTGAATGTTGGCCCCTGTATTTCGTTTCAACTGAATTGCCGCTATCATTTCCCCAAGCAGTAGCTTTCGCTCATTCGGTATAGTAGCAAAGTCAATTTTGTCGACAATTTGTTTAATCGTGTGATACATTTATTCGTTTTAACAACAGCCCGAACCAGGCGTACACGCATTTGAATTGGATAAATCCCCCAACTTCACCTTTAGTTTTTCGGCAGGAATACCGCATTTATCTTTGGCCAAACAATCTGTTGTCTTAGAAGTCAATAGAAAGTTATCATCCTTATAATCCAGTCCGTATTTTCCAATTGTCGACCCTTGATATTCAACCTCAATTTCAGTATCTTCTATTCCGAGCTTATCCTCAGAAAGTTCAATGATTTTAAGTAATTTTTCAGGGTGCAGTCTATGATCATAATCATTGGCTTCCCACAATTGAAAATTAACAGCCTTTTCAGATCGAATAACTCCTCCACAATCAATGAATCGCTTCTCGATTTGCCCGACTTCAGTGACATGAAAATGTCCTGGTACTAATTCGCCATTCGGCAATTCAAATCCAATGGCAATTTTGTTTTTTAGAATTTCTTTAAATGTAGATAATTTCATAAAATTATTTTTAGTAGTTATTTATTCATTCGACTAACAACATGCCTTACCACCGCAACAAGCGTGCTGATCAAATAAATCAGTAAATACGCCCTTTACTTTTAGCCAGACTGCTGCATTGATACAATAATTCATAGAAACACCATCAATCGTTCCTTTTATTAAACCAATTGATTTTAGTTCTTTCAAATGCTGACTAATCGTAGCTTGCGCCAAACCCAGTTCAGCAACCAAATCAGAATTAATGCAAGCATTCGCCTTTAATAAATGCTGTAAAATAGCAATCCGTGCAGGATG
>JALQVX010000096.1 GCA_023263555.1 Crocinitomix sp. | reverse complement strand
GATAGAAATAGAAAATCGTAAGATAAATCCTACGCATAGAATTAGGACAATGGCTATGTGGCGCCGAATCCACCCCATTTATTCCGTCATACGTTGGCGAACGGCCTCATAAAGCATAATACCAGCAGAGACCGAAACATTTAATGATTCAATCATTCCCACCATTGGAATTTTTACTTTGATATCGGCTTCACCCATTATTTTCAAACTCACACCATCTTCCTCTGACCCCATAACAACGGCCAATGGAACAGTGAAATCCGCTTCAAAAAGAGGTCGCTCCGATTTTTCTGTACTCACAGCAATTTGCACACCGCTATCCTTGAGAAAACGAATCGTAGAACTTAAATCATCTACCTTACACACGGGAATCTTATTCAAGGCACCTGCAGATGTTTTGATGGCATCAGCGGTTACGGACACACTGTCTTTACTCGGAATGATAATCGCATGCACACCGACACATTCTGCCGTACGCGCAATGGCTCCAAAGTTTCGAACATCTGTTATACGATCCAAAATAACGAAAAGGGGAACTTCTCCATTTTCATAGAGATGATTCAGAATCGGTTCAATATTTTGATAGCGAATAGGTGACACTTGCGCGATTACACCTTGGTGATTCTTGCGTGTCATTCGATCCAACTTATAAATCGGAACAAACTGTAAGTTATACGTTTTATTCGCCAACTCTTCCTTTAATTCTTTGAAGAGTTCTTTCTGCATCCCTCGTTGTATAAGGATTTTATTGATTGGTCGTTCAGACCTAATCGCTTCAATTACTGCACGAACACCAAATATGATGTCCTCTTCATCTTTATAAACTTTCTTTTCGTACATAGTGCAAAATTAATCAATCCCTTAATTATCAAATCGAAACTTGACATTTTCTTTCTTTGGTACTCAATAAATAAATAATTCCCACCCCACAGATGACCATTGCCCCTATGAAAAGTGCTAGAATATTATCGGGTTGGTTATTGTATAAAACCTGTGTTAAGTAGGCACCACTTGCTAAACCAAGTTCGAGCGCAATAAACATTGTTGACATTCCTCTGCCTTTAAAAATCGGATTCGATAAATCGGCTGTCCATGCAAAAAGTGCGGGTGAGCAGATCCCTGCAGCAATTCCATAAATAACACCGCTAAACATAAATTGCTCGACAGATTCGGCCGTTCCCGTTAAAAATGTTGCTAAAATCATCAATCCAAGACCTAGATTTAAATTTCTACGTGCACCAAATCGATCGTACAATTTACCTGCAGCAAAACGCGTGACTACCGTAAACAGCACATTAATCAAGTAAAACATTCCTTTATTCTTCATTCCAAGCTCCTCGCTTATATCGGGAACGACAACCATGTATATACCAGAAATCATTGCGGTTAAAAACATGATGGTGGTTGGATGAATGACTTCAGGAGCTATTATTTCATTCCACCGTGGAATTACGCGCCTCCATAAAGGCTCCTTCCCTGATTGAATCATTTTTTCTTCTTCTCGTTCTTCCGCTTCTACATCACTCTTCGTTATCCGTTTTTTTTCTTGAATAAATAAAAGTAAGGCCATAGATACAATACCCATAATGGCCGACCCAAAAAACAATCCTTCCACACCAAAAGCTAATTTAATTGGACTTCCAATAGCCATTCCCGCACTAAAACCAATACTAATCATCACACCAAAAATACCCATGGCTTCGCCCCTTTTTCCTTGTGGAATAATATCTGCTATCAAGGCAGTTGCGCCTGTCGGATGAAAACCCGTGCTAAATCCATGAAGAAATCGCAAGAATAAAAATCCGGCCACTGTCGCGAAATAAGGGTAACTAAATGATATTAAGACACTTACCGCAATCCCAAAATACATGACAGATTTTCGGCTAATATTATCGGCTATCTTACCACTGAAGGGCCTTGCAATAGCCGCAGCAATCGTCCATAAACCCAAAATCATCCATTTCTTATCGGCACCACCGAGATCCGTAAGATAAGCATTCATTTCAGGCAAAAGCATATTGAAACTCATTATAAAAATGAGCATATTTAAACAGAGGATCCAGAACGAAACTGAATAGTCTTTTAAGGAGGAAAAATAGGAGAATCCTTTTACCATTGCGCAAAATTACACCTATTTTCTTGGATCACAATGCGACAAGTCGCTATAAACTAAAAAATCCCTGTAAACTTTCGCCTACAAGGATTTTGACCGCTCAAAAAAAAAATATTAATGATGACAATCACCTTCCGGTCTATGTTCTTTACGCTTGTCCTTATGCTCTTCCATTTTTTTGGCACGAATAACACGTTGTTCTTCTGTTAAAACAGAATCTATCTCTTTTTCATAAGCATCCTTTTTAGCCTTTGCTTGATCCTTCAATTCACGCATTTGCTTATGAATGACCTCCATTTCTTCGGCATGATTCAAATTGATCTCACCTACTCTTTTGGATTGATCCGCGCTCAAACCTAATTCTTCTGTCATTCTCTCCGTACGTTTTGCGGCCTTTTGTTTTGGGCTGTGATCCATTTGTTTTTCTGGACGTGATTTTGGACTTGAGTCATCTTGAGCAGATGCCCAATTACCTCCTACCATCAATCCAATCATTGCGATTACTAAAAATGTCTTTTTCATGTTTCTAATTTTAAAAGTTTATACTTCTAAGACTAAGCATATATCATAAGGTTTAACGGCAGTCGGTTTTTAAATCAAAAAATCTTCCTTTAGTCCGTTCTATAGAAGAATTCTTATCGTTCCTCAAACACTCAAAGTTCAATACTATGAATTTTTAAAAACGTCCTAGTTGTAGCAATTCTCTCCGG
Organism: Crocinitomix sp.; assembly: GCA_023263555.1. Lineage (GTDB taxonomy): Bacteria > Bacteroidota > Bacteroidia > Flavobacteriales_D > Crocinitomicaceae > Crocinitomix. Next base: position 291 of record JALQVX010000096.1, on the reverse strand, counting down.
AAGAAAGGCTGTAATTGGACAAGTGACAACAGTTAAGCACTCCGGAGATTACGCTTGAAAAGATTGTAGTGTATCATGTCGCTATGAACGAAAATAAAGCAATTGATCACGAATAACAATACAAAACTGTAAGGATAAGACGATCTACAAATTTTAGGCAACCACTAAAAAAAGCTACTGATTAGTTCGTTAATCAACTATTAATCACTAAATTTAATCTTATCAGAAATATAACCTATGAAACCGGTCTTTCTTCTCATCTTCTCCTTTTTTTTACTTCAAATTTCGTAC
>JALQVX010000086.1 GCA_023263555.1 Crocinitomix sp. | reverse complement strand
CTCCAGCGTCATAACCTAAGTTGTTGATTACCGCAATCACTTCTTTCTCTGATATAACCTTAGATTTAAACTTAACGGTCAACTCTTTGGAATCCATCTCCAACTCTGCAAAAACAATTCCTTTTGTATAATTTAACTCCTTTTCAATTCGCTCCTTACATTCTCCACAAACGGCACTTGTTAATACGGAAATCGTTTTAACGGAGGCTTCTTTCTTAAAAGCCGTTTTGGTAGTAAAAGAACTTGCTATGAATAGCACTGCGAATAATCCTAAAATTTGTTTCATTTTCTTTTTTATTAATGGTTATTTTAATTTATTTTTTTTCTTTTTGTTTAAGAGCGAAGTGAACACCTACATAAATATTCGCACCGCTAATTGGCGCCCATAGTTGAGTTGCATCAAAATACGTTCCAAATGGATCTTCTACCGAAATAATGGCCCCATTTTGAATAATATTCAATAAATTTTCGCCCCCCAAATATACGCTAAATCGTTTAAAGTTGTATGTAATTTGACTGTTGAGTAACCAAAAACTTTCAGACTCCAGTCCTCTTTGATATTCGACGGGATTTGAAGCCGTTGAAGGCAAACGTTTTTTACCAACCCAATTCCCCGTTACATCCATCAGCCATTTTTTATTTCGCGTTTCGTACCCCAAATTGAGGAGAACTCTATATTTAGGAACAAAAGCTTTTTGCATAAGCACATTATTATATGTCGCTCTTACATCATAATATTTGAACGCACCTCTCAAAGAGAGATTCTTAATCGGCTCGATCCCCACTTCAATTTGGGCACTATGCGCAAATGACGTTGAATTTGTATTATACACGTGAATTTCAGTTGGCGCGATATCCATGTCGATCAATAATTGATTGAAAAAGTGCGTATAAAAATAATCAACAGTTAAGGAAGCCGCACGATCGAACATTAGGAATTTTTGCGTGTAAGTTAACCCTGCACTAAGACCATCTTCAGGAACAATATTTTGAGATACAATCCATGTTCGTGAACTCGCCATATCACTATTAAAATCGGCATATGGGTTGGGAACGCGGTATCCTCTGCCCACACTTAAGCGAAGTGCATTCCGCTTATTGATGTTCCATTTTGCATGCAAACGTGGCGTTAAGAGGGGCCCGAATAAATTATGGTAATCCGCCCTAAAACCTGCTACGATTATTAACTCATCCAATCGATTATAAGTATACTCTGCGTATGCACCTGGCACAATTTCAGTTTTCAGGAAAGTAGAATCGTTATACGTTTGATCATAATCGTCCAAAAGAAAACTCACGCCTGTCTTTATAGCATGGTTTGTATTACCGATAATATCGCCATAAATTGAATTGACATAGAGCTTGCGTTGTGTTCCTTCATAGGTGGTGGGACCAAATGTATTGCGCATATGATGATATTTTGCTTGCCCAATAAGTCCGATACTTCCTTGAGGACGATTTTTTAGGAAAAAACCATTTTTCGCAAATAATTCGAAGTGTTCAGTGTTAAACTTTGCATTCCATAAACCGGAGAGCGGTTCGTTCGAATGACTCCCTAATTGTCCACCTTCTTTGTCTGCATAGGTAAATTTGAAACCAAATTTTGCTTCACTATTTTTACCGGTATAATTCCAACGGTGCATAGCTGCTCCAATAAATCCGATTGGCATGTCTCGAAAGCCATCATTATTGACATCAGACTCGTACGATTGATTTGAGGCGTGCAAAAAAGTCATAGTTGACCATTTTTCGTTAATGATTTGCGCGCCGTGAAGATTCAATTCCGCACGACCAAATTTATTGAGATAGCCGTTGAAATAAAAACGTTCAGACTCAGTTGGCTTTTTTAATTCCAAGTTAATCATTCCGGCCATAGATTCATAGCCATTAAGAACAGAACCTGTTCCTTTGGTGATTTGAATGGATTCAATCCACGTGCCAGGAGTAAAACTCAACCCATAAGACGTGGACAAGCCTCTGATCAGTGGAATATTCTCCCATTGCATTTGGGTATAGACCCCATCTAGTCCTAACATTTGAATTTTTTTCGCTCCAGAAACGGCGTCAGTAATATTTACATCAACAGAGGCATTTGTTTCGAATGATTCAGAAAGATTGCAACACGCCGCTTTTCGCAACTCATCTGTTCCTATCGTTTCAACGTGCCGGGGATCGATTAAACCGATATATTTACCCAAATTCCCCCCAAGAACCTGAACTCCATCTAAAAGAATGCCTTCCTTTAGGTTAACTGTATATTCAATTGATTCATCTCTTATTTCCAAATAAACAGTTTCGAACCCCGTAAAGGAGACGATTAGTGTATCCGGCAATTGTCCTTCTATTTCAAATGAACCGTCTGCAGCTGACAACACTTTTTGTTGATCACTGCTTCGCCATTCGATTTTAGCACCCGGGACACCTTCTGCTACCCCTTCCTTTGAAGTGGTAATTATTTTTCCTTTTATGATTGATTCGTGCTGCGCAAGGATTTGAAACCCGAGACTTGAGAGCACAATTAGAATCCAATATTTCATGTGATTTTATTTTAATTTGAACGTGAATATAAATTGCGTTACCTGCAATTGTTCACTTGAATCAAATCAAAAAGGTTTGAAACCTAACGGATAAATCTGACCAAAGAAGTGGTTGCTGATACTGAACAAATGTCTGATTAGCAGTTGAACAGTTTATAAAATAAGCGGGCTTAAAGATAGAAAGACAAAAGATAACCGTTTGCAGTGATTGTTGTTGTTGAGAAAGGTCGAAATCCACTGACTGAAAAAACTCAAATACCGCAGTTTCACAACACGTTTCTTCAAGACTTGACTCGTGCTCAACATGCCCATCATTTGAAGGGTGACAATGCTGTTCTTCTTCCTCATGGCACACCTCTTCAACCCCTTGATTTTGACCTGCAGCGCAACAGCATTCTACTGATCCGAAGAAAACAGCTTCAGTAATTTCACCGTTGCAATAGTGAACCTCTACACTCCTTCCGAATACCGAAAAAAGCATCAATGCTAGAAAGAATATGACATTGAATTTATTCATCTCCACAAAGATAATAAAATTTGGTAGGAAAAGATGTTTTTCATTTTGTTAAGATGATGCATAAATTTATTAAATTTTTATCTCGATTGAATTCCTAAATAACTGAAATAAGCTTTATTAATCATTCATTCAAAAAGATCTTGAACCACTTCACTTTGTAGTTTTTCAAATTAAATATCGTTCGATAGTACCATTAGATCGAGAAAACGATCATCATCCGAATTACCTTTCTAGGCTCCTTTCACATCTGAAGTAAAAGCCAGAACAGCAATTGATTTATCGGGATTTTTTAAGTTGCAAAAAAACTTTGTGAATGGTTTGCTAAAATAAAATTCATTAACGCATGCTTTTACTAGAAAGGTACACTTATTTATTTTTACGCAAAAGATCGTTGATACGGTCAATCAGCAGCACAACGACAATTAATGTTGTGAGCACCCAATCTTGTTCCCAAAAATGATAAAGCATTAAAAGCAAGATAAATGGAGTAATGTAGTTTACAACGTTTCTTGCTTTCTCTAAGGAGCGCTTTCGCGGTCGATTAGCCGGGTTCCTATCTTTTTCAAACGATTTACGGAGAAAAAACAAAATGACATGTGCTACACCTAATATTGAAGCTGCAATTAATATGACACGCAGCACTAATTTTTCAGATCCATCTGACACAAAAATATGCCACAAATAATCGGTTATAAAATAGAATGCGATCACAATGAGAGCGGCGATAAAAACCCGCGTTAAGCCCCACATTGTACTCTTGTTCTTTGCCATAAATTACTCATTAGTCAGTAGTTTCATAGTGGACTCTGCAAAACTAACGTATTATGCCCTACCATGTAATAAAAAAGATAATACTTAAATTAGCTGAACCTAAGAATTACCTTATGAAAAATATTACGTTAGGAATAGTTGATGATGACGCTTTAATCGTGAATATACTCAGTAATTTTCTCGACAGTCAGGATGATTTTTCTTTAATTCTCGCAGAGTCGAACGGGCGTGAATGCATAGATAAAATGTCTCAGCTTGAATCCATTCCGGACATCTTATTGATGGACTTAAAGATGGATGAAATGAATGGGGTCGATACAACGCAGCGTTTAAAGCTGCTTTACCCCGACCTAAAAACCATTATTATTTCATCACATTATAAAGTTTCATTCATAGGCTTCATGCTCAAAACAGGTGTTGCTGCCTTCGCTCCTAAAGGAATTTCAACGACAGAGCTAATGATGATTATTCGTGAAGTAAATGAGCGCGGTTATTATTTTGACCAAGCTCAACTCGACGTTATTCGAGAGCAACTATCTTCCAAATTCCCCAAACCTGTTTTGGAAGAAGAAAATATTTTGTCAGAGCGGGAACTTGAAGTATTAATCTTGCTGTGTCAACAAAAAACCGCGCAAGAAATCGGCGACAAATTATTCATTACAAAACGAACGGTTGAAGGACATAAAAACAATCTCTTCGTAAAAACAGGAGCAAAAAATGTAGCCGGTCTTGTCATCTACGCAGTTCAAAATGGGATAATAATGGCTGATGATTTACCAATAATTTGATGTTCAAATAATTATAACTCCTACCATTTATTACGGTTTTCTTTAAACAGGTATTTATACGGGGAGTGTATTTCAAGAAATATTCGATCTTTGGTCAACATTGATAAAGAACGATAGACAATAATAACACTCAAAACTAAGATAAATCAATGGAGAAAGTTAAAATGAAGGGCTAATCTTGTAATTCGCTATCCTTAATTGGATTAAACTATGCCTTCACCTAACACTATTTGTTTTAACTTGATCTTTCTGATTTTGGTCCATCTCGGGTTAATCTGGGCCATAACGCAGTCACTTTGTTGACTGCGTTTCTTATTTATTGGCATTTTATTTTCCTAAAGACCAAAATCACACCCTCGAATCCTGTTAAACATAAAATGGATAATAACCACCAAAATCTTTTTTTTTACAAAATCCATCCTAAAAAAAAATAATAAGTTTTTAACATCTCATCTTGTCAACTTCTCCCTATTTATGGCTAATTCTAAGTCAATTTTATAAATAGAGTGAGATGCTTGTGATAAGATTTTTAGTGTAAACCCTTTGAAATGTGCATAATTCTACTAAATTAGGTCAAAATTATTAAATGAAAAGCAAAGGAAGACCGGCAACTAAACAGGCCGAACTAAAAGAGGGGTTTTATATTGAGTTGCGATCAAAAGGATCAAACTCTCCAGTGAAAATTAGAAGAGAAAGCATGGCTGAAGTCGACATGGCAATTGAGCAATACGGCAGAAGTAAAATTGTGACATATCTCGGACAAGTGAAAGGTGGAAAGTGGATGGATGGAAAAAATAAAGGCAAAAAAACAGCGTAATTTTTCTTCCTTTTTTTGAAAAAAATAAAAGGCACTTTCAATCCAATAAATGTGATAAAAGGCGGCCTCAATGTCATGAATGTGCCCAATTTTGACTAGTATAAGTAATGCACATAACTTTGAAATCACACCAAATTGAATTTTATTCGGTTACTTGTAGATCCTTGCTACATTAGAGGTGAAAGCTGACAAGTATTACCTGATCGAATATGAAAGATAAACCCAATTATACACGACTCACATTCTTAACACTCCTGCTCCATTTATTTTCTTGTGGAACAATTGAAATGAATGAATCAGTAGTTGCGGATCAGTCGTCAATTGACACTGTTGCAGGGCAAGTCGAAGAGGTCCAGCTGAAACAAATCGGCGTGATTGACGCTCCTTTCGATTCGTGTGAGATTCCGCTGACAGAATTCAAGATGGAAAAGAATAAAAAAACCACCATTGAATTAGCCTCTGGCACAGAAATTGAAATTCCGAAAGGTTGTTTTGAAGATCAAAATGGGAATCCGGTGGAAGAAAATATCACCATTGCTTATCGGGAGTTTCATAGCGTCGCTGAAATTATGGCTTCGGGAATAAACATGACCTATGATGGGGGTGATTTCGAATCGGCAGGAATGTTTGAAATCCGTGCATTTGCAAAAGATGAAGAACTTAAATTGCGAAAAGACAAAACAATCTCGATAAAATTAGCATCCTTTAAAGAAGGTGATTTTGATGCATTTTATATGGATGAAACCACTTCAAATTGGCAAATCTTACCCAAAAATAGGATAGAACGAAATCGTAAAAAAGCAGAAAAATTAGCAAAGCTTGACACTGAAGAAGATTCGCTCGGTAATGTTTGCAAGGACGAACCTCAGCCTTATAATCCAAAGGAGAATTTTATTGACTTAAATTATGATTTCACAAACTATCCCGAACTTGAACTCTTTCATGGCGCGCAATGGGAACTTGTCGGTGACTCAGCCGATAATAAAGGCTTTGATTCGGATCATTTGACCTATACCGAAATGGAAATCAATAGGACAGACGAATGTGGTGTTTTCGAATTATCACTTTGGAAAAAAGGTCGTGTTCCAATTTTAGACGAGACAAAATCGTACCGCATTGCACCTGTTTGGGGCGGTAAAGCCTTGGATCGTGCAAAAAAGAATTTTAAAACGAGAATGGTCGATTTTAGAGCTCAACAGAAACAAATTCAGGTTGAACGCAAAATTGCCCGTCAAGAAGCCGATCTCCTCAGAAATTTTGAAATTAGTAAGATGGGAATTTTTAATTGCGATCGAAAAATCGACTTTTTGAAAGCAATTCTTGTCGGTATTTCTTTAAAATGCGTGAAGAAAATTCACTCTTGGTGGTATATTACGCAGGGCAAACAAATTGCAATTAAATATTATTCACCTAAAAATGAAGCCTTTAATTTAAATATAGCCTCAGAAAACTCAATAATAGCCGTGCTCGAAGATGGTGAAATTGCAACTTTTAACGAAGCCGAATTTAGACATGCCTTGTCAACTTACGATTCTCATCTTGGAACTGAGTTTCCACTCGAACTGGAACTGAAGACGGATGGTCAAAAACGAATTGAAAAATTGGAAACGTTGGAATTAGCAATTCAAGAATTGTAATCATGTCTATGCGATTGTTTTTAATACTTGGTGCGTTTTTAATGCAACAAGCCAGCGCTCAATTTTTTTATGAGCAATACATGTTAAACCCCGTAGATTCCGCCGGATATTCTTCGCTTTACAACTCTTATTTCAAACGTATTACACCTTGGAAACGGGCAGATGAATTGCGTTTGGATCCTTTTGCACAATTCGTTCAATTTAGATTAGCTAATCAATGGGGATTGTGCGACTATGACTTAAAAACGGTCCTTCCATGCGAATTTTCGAATATATCGAATTATGGATCGAAGATTATCGCTGAACGCGCAAATCAACTATTGGTTCTAGACGAGCAGTTCGATACTTTGCTCTTGGTCAGCGATTTTGTTAGTCTTGAATTAGATTTAAAATCGACCTACCTCTTTGGCAATAATAACCGTGACACAAAGACGGAAAAGACCTATAAACATCACGTTATTCGAACAAAATCGGGCTGTGGAATTTTGAACAATGACCTCGAATGGGTCATACCTCCAAGCTATGACAATGCTTTTCTGATGGATAATGTCATTTATATTCGGAAAGGTTCAAAATTTGGTTTTATTAGTCGAGAAGGAAATATTGTTGAACCGCTCTGGTCCTCAATTGGCGCTTATAACGACCAAATAATTGAAGTTTGGAATGCAGAAAACCGTCGCTCGTATTTTCTCAATGACGGAAGAGCCATTCCACAAAGCGATTCTACCTTAGTTCATGACCTTAGATTTAATACGCTCAAAATTTATCGCAACGGAAAAGGAGAATTGTTTGATATGGAATTAAATAAACTCCTTAATTACCAAGGAGAAGATCTTTTTAAAATCGCTGGGCCTGAACATTTTGAAATTTCATTGGATGTCAATGACCTCCAAACGCTCTATGCGGTTCAACGAAACGGAAAAATTGGTGTCCTCGATTCAAAAAACAACCTCGTAATTCCTTTTCAATACGAAGATATTCAAATTATTGGTAAAGGCTATTTTAGAGCAATGCTAGATGGTAAATTTGGCATTATCAACCACTCAAATAAAATCATTGTGCCATTTAATTACACGTATATTGAACGCAAGAACAACTATTTTCGAGTGCTCGAATTTGAAAAGGCAGGTGTCTTAAATTTGGACGGCTCTGTTGTTGTACCAGCAGATTTTCAAGATGTTGCCATTAATAAATTTGGCATCATAACAGCACAAAATGGTAAACACGGATTCTTTACCTTTGACGGTGAGTTAGTGCTTGATCCAATTATGGGTGAACTTCGCAATTCGAATTATGGGATCGAAATGAAAAACCTAAAGGGCGGCATGTGTATGGTTAATGAATCTGGACTGGTTACTGACCTCAATTGTAAAGAAATCACTTGCGACCAAAATACATTGAAATATTATGTGAACGATCGAATCGTGATTCACGCCATGCAAAATGGTAAAATAATGGACACAACATATTATCCAAATAACCGCAGTTTACCAATCCGCAACGGCAGTGAACTACGAGGCTGGTATTCAGTAAGTAGCCTGAATTACACCATTCACCAAAGTCAATTAAATGGCAAATATGGTTCAATTTGTCACCGAAAAATTGGATATGCAATTCCTCCTCAATTTGATCATCTTTCAAAATCAGCTCTCTTTATATTTGGAAAATATCCGACCGACAAAAACTACGATTTAAGCGGGGCCGTCATCAGTTTCAAAGAGAAAATTTATCATCTAAATAGTGATCAAAGCACTCTCTTTCCAGCGATTCACAGTGTCGTTGAACCTCATAATCAGAATAATTCGTACAACACTTCTGAACTTCCCGCTTTAACGACTGAAAATAAATGGGTTTATGATGATAATTGGCGTGGAACGCTTCGCTCTTTTGTTTTTTTAGATCGAATGGAAAATGGAATTTCTGCCGAATTGCAAGCAGGTGAACTTAATTTTAATGAAGGGGTTGACTTGAGACGATTTCGCGATTTTTATGAAGAACTCAATGCCGGTTACAATTTAATTATCAAATCCATTGACGAATTTGACCGACTTCAAAGATCTCCAATGATTAAGGTAAAAGATGGTTATTGGAAAATCTATAAACATGAGCAACTTAAATCAAGACAAGAGTTATCTTATGCCAAAACATTTCAACGTTTCGGGAGGAATAACGTGATCGTGCAAGATGAAGCCGGTTTATTTTATTTATACAATACTACAAATTCAGAATTTTCATTTCGAAACGCTAAAAACTATGAACTATTCTCAATTTCGGAAATCCCTTATCTTCTGGTGCGAGAAGGTAAAAAAATAGACGACAACGCTGCATTATATAAATGGAATGTTTATACAAACTATGGTGAAAAAATACTTCGCGAATCTGCAGATAGCCTGCGAATGATTGGGTTTAACGCATTTAATGTGTATTATTCAGATTCCACGGCAGTCGTCGATTCAATCGGAAATGTCTATCGCATCAATTATCCTTATTAGCGTGAAATACAACCGAATTAAATTGGTTTGAACTGATCTCAAAAGTTCTTGCTATTTTAGTGCAAAGATGGCAAAATTGATTTCATTTAAGAATATTGGACCAGGAACACTGGTTGCTGCAGCTTTTATTGGCCCAGGAACGGTCACAATCTGTTCTATCGTAGGTGCAAATTTTGGTTTTAGTCTGCTTTGGGCCATGTTGATTTCAATTTTTGCAACGTTGATTTTACAAGAAATGTCTGCTCGACTCGGATTAATCGCTCGGAAGGGATTGGCTGAAGCGATTCGAACAACAATTCAAAACAAAACACTGCGCACCTTAGTCGTTATCCTCATTATTTCGGCGATAATCGTTGGAAACAGCGCTTATCAAGCGGGAAATATTTCTGGCGGTATTCTCGGTTTATCTGCTTTCTTACCAACGTGGGAAATCCTAATCAACGGCGATATTTACACCCTTTGGCCCCTAGCAATCGGTGCGATTGCTTTCTTGTTCCTGTATCTTGGCAACTATAAAATTCTGGAGCGAATGCTGATTTTTTTTGTGGTTCTCATGAGTTTTTCATTTATGATTGCTGCTATCATGACAAACCCAGATTGGAGTGCCGTTTTGGCTGGTAGTTTTATCCCTACATTCCCCTCCGGTAGTTTATTTATGATTTTAGGATTAATTGGAACCACTGTGGTACCTTACAACCTTTTTCTTCACTCTTCTTTGGTTCAAGAAAAATGGCATGAAAAAAGTGACCTATCAAACTTAAGAAAGGATTCGAATAGATCAATCATTTTAGGAGGAATCGTCTCAATGTCAATCATTATTGCAGCTGCTGCTATCCGAAATCCAAACGTTTCAAACGTCACCGATATCGCGGCCGGACTGCAACCAGTCTATGGTGATTGGGCAGGCTATTTTTTAGGCATTGGACTTTTCGCAGCAGGAATCAGTTCAGCCCTAACTGCACCTTTGGCTGCAGCATATGTTGCCCAAGGCTGTTTCGGATGGAAAAAAGACTTGAAAGATTTAAAATCTAGGTTGATTTGGGGACTCGTTCTATTCTCGGGTATCTTTTTTGCAATCTATGGTAAAAGCCCACTTGAAATAATTCAATTTGCACAAGTAGCAAACGGTTTACTTCTTCCATTGGTAGTCATGTTATTGCTATGGATGATGAACAAAAAAAATCTATTGGGTGAATTTGTAAATTCAACGTTGCAAAACACAATGGGTTTTATCATCATCCTCTTTGTTATCGGGCTCACCGTTAAAATGTTTTACACCCTTTTCTTTAACTAAATGAAGTGTGCTATCAATTGTGATTTAGGCGAAGGTCTTGAAAATGATAACCTCATCATGCCTCTTATCGATCAATGTAATATTGCTTGCGGTGGACACGCTGGAGACGAAAGGACAATTCAACAAACAATCGAACTCGCGCTAAAACATACTGTTCAAATAGGTGCTCATCCTTCTTATCCAGATCGTCAAAACTTTGGACGCGTTTCATTAGAAATGGATGATGCTCAACTTCGAATGCATTTAGTTGAGCAAATAAAATTAGTGGAAAAAGTGGCTACGCGGAATAAGACAGAAATGAAACACATCAAATTTCACGGTGCACTCTATAATGATTCAGCAAAAGATGAAGGATTAGCGTCATTTTTATGTCAAATAATGATCGAACACTGGCCGTCTGTGGCACTCTTTGTTCCCCCTCATTCCGCTTTTTCTAAATTTAGTGAAGAGCTCACACTAATCGCTGAAGGATTTATAGATCGGCGTTATGATGATGAAATGAACTTAGTATCGCGGAAACTTCCTCATGCCGTTATTACGGAACCCGATCAAGCTTTTGAACAATATCGAACGCTGGACAAAGAAGGAATGGTACATACAGAATCTGGCCTAATGCAAGAATTGCACGTTCAAACCCTCTGTATTCACGGTGATAACCCGAACGCTTTATCAATATTGAAACGAATTCATAATGACCGATAGTTGGATGAAGATCGATTACAAAATAATTGGAAGACGTACGCTTTTTCTTAGTTGGCCCTCAGAAATAAATACGTTGATAAACGATCAAATTATTGTCGCTGAGCAAATAATTCGGACCAATTTAAATTTTCTCCTTGAAGATACAGTGATCAGTTACTACGATTTAACCCTATATTTTGGGGAAGATGTAGACTTCAAAGAAATCATAGCATCAATAGAGGAATGTTTGGTAGGAATAAAAGTACAAGAGCATTCGAATAAGAAAATTTGGAAAATTCCTGTCTGTTATGATCTAGAATTTGGGTGGGATTTAGAAGCACTTGCCCTTCAAAAAAAATGCACAATTGAAGAACTCATTGCGTATCACACCTCCCCTCTTTACAGGCTCTATTTTATGGGATTCCTCCCCGGTTTTATGTATTTGGGAGGACTCGATTCGCGCCTTATCACACCCCGTAAAACCAGTCCACGGATTAGAGTTGACAAAGGATCAGTAGCTATTGGTGGAAACCAAACAGGAATCTATCCCCAAAACAGTCCAGGCGGATGGCAAATTATAGGCAAAACACCAATTGATCTTTTTAACCCTAACGATAATCCTCCTACCCCCTTTCAACCTGGTGATGCACTTAAATTTTATGCAATTACCCGCGAAGAATTTGAAAGCATTCGGTTAAACAAATCCTTTAATCTACTTCTTCATGCTTAAAATTCTCAAAGCCGGAACCTATAGCACGATTCAAGATTTTGGTCGATTTGGCCATAAAAAATTTGGTGTACCTCTAGCTGGAGCAATGGACAGAAGAGCAATGATCAAAGCGAATAGCATTGTCGGTAATAAAGAAAATGAAGCTGTCATAGAATTCATGCTACAAGGTCCTGAAATTGAATTTCAAGCTGAAGTTCAATTTGCACTAACAGGTTGTCAAGTAGATGCACGTTTGAATGGCGAAACGATTCAACCAAACCTACTTTACAAAGCGAAAATCGGGGATCACCTTTCTTTAACACGCATTAAAAATGGACTTTGTGGTTATTTAGCCGTGCGTGGAGGTTTTGTTGCTGAAACCGTTTTAGGAAGCAAAAGTTATTACCCTTACATTACAACCCAAGCCACGCTCTCAGTCAATCAACACATTTTGTTTGCTAATGAAGCCACATACACGAATTCATCATTTGGCTCTGAAAGCGAAGAAAACGAAACAGCTCTAGAATTGTGGAAAGGGCCTGAATTTGAACATTTAAGCGCGGAACAAAAATCCTTATTCTTTTCTCAGTCGTTTAAATTGACTTCCCAATTTAGCCGAATGGGATTTAGGACGGAAGAAATTTCTGCATTAGGAACGAAAGAAATTATTACGAGCTCAGTTCAGCCAGGAACGGTGCAAGTTACACCATCAGGTCAAC
>JALQVX010000362.1 GCA_023263555.1 Crocinitomix sp. | reverse complement strand
AATGCAAATCAAAAAAGTTTTCGGTGAGAAAGGCTTCAAATCCTTCAGCTGGACCTTCGTACACTTTTTTAAGTTCTTCTCGAATGGTGGGAAGGAGAATTTTCTGAGTCGCTTGGTCATTGGGAATAATTTCACTTGCTGCACCATGGTAAGTGCATAAAAAAGTAGCAAGTGGAATGGGTGAGCGATCGACATGATACGAATAAACGTCTGTCGGAAAAAAGGGGTAGGCATCATCCCGTTCATATTCACGAATCACATTGAGGATAGGGGAGGCGCCCTGTGCTTCCAATCGTCGCATATCTGTCAAAAGGACTTCGCGTGCAACTTTTCCAGCTGCACTTAAATCAAGTTCGAGCAAATCTTCTTCATCCAAAAGTGTGACATTCCCATACAAATCAGCCTTATTGACAATCTCTGCGAAATCGCCTTTTAATTCACGTTGCCAGCAAATTGCATTGATAGCGCCTTGAAAAGGTGCAGAAAGCAGGTCCTCAATCGTGTTTACGACTTGAATTTGATGAGATGCTTGAGAACGGTCGTGCATGGGAACGAAGATAAGGATAAAGGAAATTGTTTTATCAAAGATTCGCTATTTTTCGATCTATTCTCTTTTTGTTTTAAAATAGTCCATCACATTAAACGATAATCAAACGGTTGATTTATTGAATTTGAGGATCGTGCATGAAGGAAGTAATGTTGCAAGGCAAGTAATCCGAGAGGCCGCTATAGGCAGGATTTTTCACGAGGTCACTTTTTAGCAAAGGTTTTTGGTCAGATGAACACTTACAATATTCGTTTAAGTGCGGGATTCGCCTTTAATTTTTCAGTGCAGTCATTGAAAAGTTTTGTGCTCACAGCATTGAGTTGTTCTACGGGAACATCTTTCCATTTTTTTAGATCGTTTTCAAAATCTTTATCGAAAATGGCTTGCGAAAAATGATGATGAATCGAATAGTTAGCATACGCATGCGAATTATTTCATGTTTCGTTTGAGCCACCGACAATAAATTGATACATCAAATGATAAATGGTTTTTTTCGAAGCATACATGAGTTCAACGAGTTTAGATCGATATTCTAAATCGGCAGCTTCTAAATTTGGATACGATCGTATGTCAATGAAATGCAAGGCTTCATGTTTAAGATAAGAGACTTTAAATTTTTCAGAGTTCAACCTATAGCTTGCTTTATTGCAGAATAGCTTTGGAGAGTCGGAAGCCGCCCAGCCGCCAATCTGAGCCATTCCAAGCGTTGCATAATCAAGACACCCTCTGTTGGCATACTTATCTATAAACACAACTTCCAAAATAAGCGTGTCATTCGGGAGAGCAATCGTGTATTGCTGCTCTTCCTGTTCTTCCCAAATGAGCACATCTTGGATTTCATTTAGATAGAGAAACCTGAAATAAAACCCTTCATTTTTAATGACCCGTCCCAATTCTTCATCATTTTGTATGGTGGGTCGAATAGCGTCATAACTTAATTTCGTTAAGCCATTATCCACCAGATAATGCGCAATCCTGTCATACAAGATTGAATCGGCGTTTATGGGGCTATTTATAAGTTTTAAATCCCAATACGAATGATAAAGGGCACAAATATCATTGATGACTTTATTCTTTGTGACGTTGTTGGGTTTTTCATTTTTTCAATGAAACGGGCTTGATAGGCCTTTTTAGTTTGTTTGTATTTTAGATTGATAATTGGATTCCTGAAGTGTGGAATGCTATCCATTAAGATAAGCGTCGAATCGACATTTCCATTGCCTGCAGGACTAACTATCCTTCTAAAGCTTTGCATTTGTTCTTGAACATGACAAGAAACAGTTAGAAGGATAACCAGAAGCGTTAAAATTTGACTTTTTCATACTTTTTTCCTGTTTTAAAGTTAAAACTCTATTTTTAACTTGTCGTAAAAAAGCAGCCCTTTACCCAGTCGCAAAAGTAATTGTCTTCTTTTGATTTCACCCTCTAATTCAATTCAAAATCACTAAAAACGGGGTTCTATTCTTTGTTAAAGGTAAAGCCCACTGAAAAAAGTGGGATTCACCAATTTTGGTTTCTGTAAATAACGCGATTCACAAATTGATAAATAACTTCTTCATTATCAATTTTCTAGGCAAAGGATTGAAGGGAAAAAGCCGCGAATAAAATACAAATTAACTTCATACTATTAAAGATCCAGAAAGAGATGTTTTTCCATAATAAAAGCTGGTAGATTATTTAGAGTGTGTTTGCTTTGATCCTTTCTTTTCTATGGAAGCTATTATAAAAATCATAAATCTATTGCAAGCCATTGATTGAGATTAATTTTTGAAATAGAAAAATC
>JALQVX010000358.1 GCA_023263555.1 Crocinitomix sp. | reverse complement strand
AATTATTAAATGTTCTAAAACCGATCATCCGATCACTGTCGTGATGTATTTTCCGCTCGTCGCAACACCGATTGCGTTTACGTTAACCTTATTTACCAATTATGTTATTCCGAGCGGAATCGAATGGTTGCTTTTGCTCCTCATTGGTGTATTGACTCAAATTGCGCAGGTGGCAATGACACGGGCCTTTAATGCAGACGTCGCTTCTCGCGTTTCACCTGTCAAATATGTCGGTGCTGTTTATGCACTTGCGATTGGCTATTTTGTATTCGACGAAACATTGAGCTTTTACGCCACCATAGGTGTTATTTTCATCCTCATTGGCGTCCTGCTCAATACGTTTTTGAAAGATTTGAAATTAGGGCGAATTTAATCTTCTTTCGCAAAATTAAGATCGTATAGTTTTTTGTAGTGACCATCCTGTGCCAACAAAGCTTCATGGTTACCTCTTTCAAGGATCCTACCATCATCAATTACTAAAATTTCTGATGAATTCACAATGGTTGATAAGCGGTGCGCGATCACAATAGACGTTCTCCCCTTTTGCAATTCACTCGTTGCTTTTTGAATCAATTCTTCCGATTCGGAATCAACACTTGCCGTAGCTTCATCTAAAATTAGGATTTTAGGGTTGTATACATAGGCGCGAATGAATGAGATTAGTTGCTTTTGACCAACAGACAGCACTCCTCCGCGCTCGCGAACGTTATAACTATAACCTCCAGGAAGGTTCATGATGAATTGATGTGCTCCCACTTTTTTTGCTGCTTCATGAACTTGTTCCTCCGTGATTGAGGTATCACCCAATGTAATATTGTAAAAAATGGTATCGGAAAAAAGAAACACTTCCTGCATCACAATGGCAATATTTCTTCGAAGTACCGATAATTCAATTTCACGAATGGACGTCTCCCCAATCGTAATATCCCCTTTCTGAAACTCATAAAAACGAGTCAACAAATTCGTAATTGTCGATTTGCCTGCACCCGTTGTGCCCACCAAAGCAATAGATTGATTTGCGCCGACTTCAAAATCAATTCCTTTTAACACCCAGTCTTCATCTTTATAGGCAAACCAAACATTTTCAAAACGAATGGCTTGTTGAAAATCAAACGTAGTGATCGTTCCTCTCGCATCTATATGATCAATGCGTTCCAACTCTTCGAAAACACGTTCTGCTCTCACCATTCCCCTTTGCAATACGTTAAACCGATCGGCCAATTGACGAATAGGACGGTAGAGCATGAAAACGTACATGATAAAACTCGTGATCGTTCCAAACGCCGCTTCCAAATCTGCCGTATTGTGATTGAGTTGCATCATTCCCCACATGATCAAAACTCCGATCGATAAAGCACTCAACAATTCCACTACAGGAAAGAAAATAGAGTTCGCCCAAACAGCATCTACGTGCGCTTGTCGGTGATCTTTGTTAATCGAGTCAAATTTTTCAGACTCAATTTTCTGACGATTAAAAAGTTGCACGATAGACATACCCGAAATATGCTCTTGAACAAAGGTATTTAACTTGTTCACCTGAACCCGTTCCTTTTGAAAAGCGTGCTTCATTGCACGCGCGAAAATGCGAGTCGCGATTAAGAGAATCGGAATGGGTAAGAGTACAAATAAAGTCAGTTGCCAATTAATAGCAAACATAAAAGTCATGACCATCACCAAACTAACAATCTCGCCAATCATGGTAATCAATCCTGTCGAAAAAACTTCAGAAATCGCTTCAATATCTGCAACCAATCGCGTGACAACCGTTCCATTTGGAGTCGTATCAAAATACTTTAAGCGAAATGAATTAAAATGTTGAAATAATTGAATCCTCAAATCCTTTACGATAGACTGACCGAGCAAATTGGCCACGAAGGTCAAAAAGAATTGAATAATACTTTCAATCAATAAAATCCCTAACAAAAGGATGGTCCACAAAAATAAATAATCTGTCGCTTTAACCGGATTTGCTATCCATTCCATAAAACGATTGACATGAACAGCTGTAGCGGACAAATCAGTTCCATCCCCACTAATAAAATTATCAATCATTTCTTTAATTAAAAAGGGTCTGAGAGGTCCAAGCACCGCAAATACGATCATCAAAATTATCGCCGTCGAAAAAATAAGGTAATAGGGTTTGGAAAACTTAAGAAGTTTCCACATCACTTTCAAATCAAGTTTTGTTTTTTCTGACATTTGTGCAAAAATAACTAAAACAATCCTTTTGTTATCGACCCTATACATGATAATTCTATCCGAATTGATCACCTAATGCAAAAATGAATTGAACTAAATCAAAATTTTCTGAATTATTAGACAAAAACCGACTATTTTTGCCTCCAAAATTTATACCATGCCGAAGATTTCAATCAAGGGTCATCAAATGCCCGCTTCTCCAATTAGAGAATTAGTTCCTTTTTCAGAGGCTGCTAAAAAAGCAGGTAAACACGTTTATCACCTTAACATAGGTCAACCGGACATTGCTAGTCCTAAAGTTGCCTTAGACGCTGTTCGAAACATGGAAATTTCTGTATTAGAATACAGTCACTCTGCTGGATTTGAATCGTACCGTGAAGGTTTAGCACAATACTATCGAAAGAATGGTATCAACCTTACAAAGGATGAAATCATCATCACAACGGGTGGATCTGAAGCTTTGATTTTCGGATTCATGACTTGTTTTGATCCGGGTGATGAAGTGATCATACCTGAGCCATTTTATGCGAACTACAATGGATTTGCAATGACAGCAGGAATTTCGGTGGTACCTGTTACGGCGAAAATTGAAGATGGATTTGCATTGCCTTCTATTGCTGATTTTGAAAAGCTTATTGGTCCAAAAACCAAGGGAATTGTGATTTGTAATCCGGGTAACCCTACAGGATATCTCTATTCAAAGGGAGAGTTGGAACAATTGCGTGATTTGGTAAAGAAACACGACCTCTACCTCTTTGCTGATGAAGTGTACCGTGAATTTTGTTATGATGGTGCTCAACCTTTTTCGGTGATGAATCTTGAAGGTATTGATCAAAATGTGATTTTGATTGATTCGGTTTCTAAAAGATACTCTATGTGTGGGGCACGAATTGGTGCACTCATTTCTAAGAATAAAGAAGTCATGGCTGCGGCTATGAAATTTGCACAAGCTCGCTTATCACCCCCAACCCTAGCTCAAATCGCAAGTGAAGCTGCGTTAGAAACGCCGGACGAATATTTCACTGAGGTGGTAGATGAATATGTCGTGCGAAGAAATATTACGGTGGATGGCTTGAACGCAATTCCAGGTGTGTTTTGCCCTAAACCAAAAGGTGCTTTTTATTGCATTGCCTCTTTCCCAGTTGATAGTGCTGAACGTTTTTGTCAATGGTTGCTTGAGGATTTTGATTACCAAGGCGAAACTGTAATGATGGCACCAGCAAGTGGATTTTATGCTACTCCAGGTTTGGGAGAAAAGGAAGCGCGTATCGCCTATGTACTTGAAAAAGAGTCATTGAAAAAGGCGGTTAAATGTCTTGAAGAAGCATTAAAGGTTTACCCGGGAAGGTTAACGCTTTAAGCACTTTATTCGCTATCTTGTATTTTGTCGCTGGCCGATTACACTTTTTAACGGTACCTTACGTTTAATCAAAGAATGATAAAATTCTTTGCCATACTTTTAATTTGTCTATTCTCTCATTCCATCTTTGGACAGGAAGGCAAAACGGTGTATTATCACCTCGATAAAATTACCGTGAAAGAAAAGGCGTCAGCGGATAGTTTGCTCCAAATTCGTAACCGTGAAAATGCGTTAATTTCCTTTATGTTTAATGGCTATATGGGGGTTTTTCCTTCCGATACCCTCGTCAAAAAAAATACCACCCATTATTATTTTGATTATACGAACGTCTTTAAAAAAATAATTCTAATTCCCGAAGGAAGGAAAGAAAAGCATATTTCGAGTGAAAAAAATTTCTATCGGGGCGCGAGTGAATTAAACAGTCAACTTGTCGACTTGGAAAACAATGGTTATCCTTTTGCGCAACTGAGAATAACAGATCAAAAAGAAAAGGAAGACCGGCTAGAACTAACCTATTCTATTGATTCGGGTACGTATTATACCATTGATAAAATTCACCTCAAGAGTCAGTCTGATTTCCACACGAAAACGGTTTTAAATTTAATCGGAATCAAAGTCGGTGATGTTTATAATGAGAGTAAAATAAGGGTCATTTCTTCCATTCTACTCAATTCTAATATTTACTACGCGCCACGCGCACCCGAACTTATTTTTAGAGCAAATACGGCCGAACTTTTTGTTTATCTTGAAAAGAAAAAATCGAGCAATGCGGACGGTTTTGTTGGTTTCCAGCAAGATCAATTCACCAATGAGTTCACCTTAAATGGGTACTTAAATTTGGAACTCAAAAATGCGCTAAACAGAGCCGAAACAATTCATCTTAATTGGAAAAACAACCCTGATAAAACACAAAATTTAAAGGCGATTTTTGAATACCCTTACCTCTTCGCTTCTCCCTTCGGTATCGGTTCCGAAATCGATCTTCAAAAGCAAGACACTTCTTTTGTAAGATCAGACTTGCTTTTTGAATTAGCCTATAGAAACCCGCAATTTAAAATGAGCATATTTAGTCAAATTGAAGCCTCCACAACGCTTTCCAGTGATCCGATTCCAGGTTTTCGAGATTTTTCTAAAAACACCATAGGAGCCACTGCGGAATTTCGGCCCTTTCTAAGTAATCGGTTCGCTTTCTACCATCCACAATTTGGGATATCAGGCGGAATTTTCAACTATCGCGGAGATACTTTAGCTGATAATACACGAAGAATAGGGAATCACAAATACCGCCTTAAATACGAACATAAAATTGACTTTTTACGCTTTTTTCATCTCAATAATTCCATCCAATTTCAGGGCTTAGCCTCCTCTGTGGGATTAGCACGCAATGAATTTATCTATTTTGGCGGATTGCAAAGCGTACGTGGTTTTTATGAACTTGAATTATCAGGTCGCGAAAATTGGATTCTTCGAAACGAAATCGAATTTCAACCAGTCGCTTTACTGTCACTTAAATTAATTTACGATTATTCGAATTTTAGAAACGAAACTCATAATTACACACATTCCATTGGTTTTGGATTCGCATTAATTAACAAGGACAGTCAACTCGAAATTATTTTGGCCAATGGTAAGCTGAATAACAATCCTTTCATTGTTTCGGGCTCAAAAGTTCACATTGGTTTTAGATCAAATTTCTGAGAATGTTCGCAACCGTTCAATCAATATTTCGAGGTCTTTACAAGTTGAAGCTCGTGCATATGCGTCTTTTCCTTATTTTTACATAAAACTCATTGAATGAAACGCACGTTAGGATTGCTCTTATTTTTTTTGACCGGATTTGCTTTTTCTCAAGAGCAAGGTGTAGTCCCCGGTGAACTTCTCATCCAACTTGATGCGAAGACGAATGCAGATGTTTTCATACGTACCTATCAAAATGATCAAAACGTTAACATTTCTTTTTTTAATGAACTAAGTGATATCGCGCATATTTATCACCTCAAATTCAGTGACTCCCAGCAAAATTTAGAGGTGGCAATTCACGACTTATACAATTACCCACAGGTTCAAATCGTTCAAAAAAATCATTATGTTTCTGAACGTGAAACGATCCCTACCGACCTATTATTTGACCAACAATGGTATCATAAAAATACGGGTACAGGAGGTGGAACAGTGGATGCTGATATAGATGCAACAGACGCATGGGATATTACAACTGGCGGTCTCACAACCCACAACGATTCAATTGTTGTATGCATAATTGAAGGAGGCGGCGTAGATATCACACATGAAGATTTGGTGAATAATATCTGGAGAAATAATGCTGAAATTCCTGATGATGGAATTGACAACGACGGAAACGGTTATATAGATGATTATGAAGGTTGGAATGTCTTAACAGAGAATGATGCTGTTGGTTTCGGCAGTCATGGAACACGCGTTGCAGGAATGGTTGGTGCACGAGGAAACAATGAAATTGGTGTGACTGGTGTCAATTGGAACGTGAAACTGATGATCGTGAAAGGACAACAAACTTCAAATGAAGCGTCAATAATTGCAGCCTATTCGTACCCCCTTAAAATGCGTAAGCTCTATAATGATTCTTACGGAACGCAAGGTGCATTTGTTGTAGTAACAAATTCGTCGTGGGGAATTGATAATGGAGACGTGACGGAGCACCCCCTTTGGTGTGCCATGTACGATTCATTGGGCGTACAAGGGGTTTTAAGCGTTGGAGCAACAACGAATAATAATGTAAATGTAGATGAGACAGGTGATATGCCAACGAATTGTACAAGTCCCTATTTTATTGGTGTGACTATGTCGAATAATGTGGATCTGAGAGCAGGATCAGGTTACGGAACGATTTCGGTTGACCTTGCCGCACCGGGAAGTAATGTGAGACTTCCCGTTCCGGGAAATATATACTCATCTACGAGTGGAACGTCATTTGCTTCTCCCTGCGTTGCTGGTGCGATTGCACTCGCCTACTCTGCACCATGCCCTGAGTTTATCAATTTGGTTAAGTTCAATCCTGCCGAAGCGGCCTTGCAAATGCGTGATTTTATTTTAGATGGTATTGACCCCATTGTTGCGCTAGGGTCTGAAGTAGGAACAGGAGGACGGTTAAATGTCTTTAATTCGATTAATTTAATGCTGGTGGGTTGTGATGAAGATGCTTGTATACCCCCATTCAACTTGCGTGCTGAGGACCTGTCTGACACCGCTGCTCTCCTCATTTGGGACGGCTTTACAACAGATTATTTCGTCACATTACAAGAAACGGGCGAATCTCCCATCCTTCTTCCTATTGTCGGTTCTACCTCTTTTTTGATTGACACTTTGAAGCCCTGCACAGAATACACACTAAGCGTTCAAGCTGACTGTGGAATTGATGGCTTAAGTGAAGCTTCTTATACCTATGTTTTTACTACAGATGGGTGTTGCTTCAATCCTGTACTCTCTAATCCTACTAAAACAGAGAACGAAATCAGTATTGCATGGCCACCTATTTTGTATGCAACGCAATACAATCTTCGCTACGCCCCTGAAGGGACGGAAGATTGGACAGAACTCATAGACGTTACTTCTCCCATAGCAATTGGAGACCTCGAAAAATGCGCTATTTACAATTTCCAAATCTATACGCTCTGCGCTGACAGTACCAGAGGATATTCAACCTCTTATCCTTTTAGAACTTTAGGCTGTGGTGCGTGCACAGAGCTTGAATATTGTGCAGTTTCAGGAGCGAATAATAACCTTGAATGGATTGATACCATTCGCGTGAATGGCGTGGTAAAAGGCACCGGACCTAATGCAGGGTGGTTGCAGTCGGAACAAATTATTACCGCCTTTACACCTGGTGAATCTTATTTCTTTCAAGTTACACCTGGATTCGCTGAAAGTATTTTTACAGAACGGTATTCGATTTATATTGACTTTGATCAGAATGGTATTTTTGACCTTCCTGGCGAACGGGTTGTGAGTGATTTTTCGACTTCAGGCACCTTAAACCAAATGATTAGTATTCCAGCGTCAGCAGCGATCGGAATTACCAAAATGCGAATAGGAATGAGTGCTTTGTCAGAACCTGTTCCTTGCCCTACAGCTTCCTTTTTTGGTGAATATGAAGACTATTGTGTTTATATCGGACCACAAGCGAGTGTAGATGAGAACGAAATCATTCTCTCCATCTATCCTAATCCAGCACATACGGAAATTCGAATAGAAAGTAGTACCTTTGTACAATCTATAAAGCTATTTTCCGCCACAGGTCAATTGCTGTATGAGGACACTGCTTATGACTCATCACCAATCAATGTCGCTGATCTAAGTAATGGTATCTACATCATTCAGATCATGACAGACGAAGGAATGGCGACGAGACGATTCGTAAAACAATAAAAAATATGAGTGGATTTTCAAAACTGTCAGATTTGGATCCGGAAGATTATTATAAAACACCTGAGGGATATATTGTATTCACTGAAAAACATCACCTCAAACGCGGTTATTGTTGTAAAAGTGGTTGTAAACATTGTCCTTATGGATATGACCCTAAGACGGGACGAATTGGCAAAGCTTCTAGCTAGAATAAGAGTTTTGTAAATTAACCAATAAAGGAGAGAGAACAAAAATTATGCAACATATTATCCATCACGAAAATCCAGATCCACAAAAAATTCGCCTGATAGCAGATTTACTTGATCGCGGTGGGGTAATTGTTTATCCTACCGATACCGTATATGCGTTGGGTTGTAGTCTACAGCATAAGCGGGCTATCGAACGACTTGCGAAATTGAAAGGGCTGAAATTGAAAAACGCTAACTTTTCAATCGTTTTTAACGACCTCAGTCAATTGTCTGACTATGCGAGACATATCGATCGTCCGACATTCAAATTATTAAATAAAAACCTTCCCGGTCCGTTTACATTCATCTTAGAAGCCAGTCCACGAATTCCAAAATTATTTGACTCCAATAAGAAAACCATTGGTATTCGTATACCTAATAATAATATTGCCTTGCAAATTGTAGAGCAACTCGGCCATCCAATGGTCACAACTTCAATTCATGACGAAGATGATATTATTGAGTATTCTACCGATCCAAATATAATTGCTGGAAATTGGGAAAACCTTGTGGATGCTGTCATTGATGGAGGATACGGTTTAAATGTTCCCTCAACTGTTGTTGATTTATCGGCAGGGGAAATTGAAATTATTCGCCAGGGAATTGGTGAACTTATGGACTAATTAACATTCGCCTTTGAAAACTTATAGATTGAAGATCACCTGTGATTGAAGATCATTCTTAAATTCGTTAAAATTTGACGAATGGTTCTTAATTATATTTGGATTGCCTTCTTTCTTATCGCCCTTTTGGTGGCTATCATTCGCACGTTTAATGGTGAACTAACTGTCTTTGCAGCAATTGTCGACAGTACATTTTCTAT
>JALQVX010000330.1 GCA_023263555.1 Crocinitomix sp. | reverse complement strand
CGGAAACACCTTCTTCTACTAATGTTTTCTTCAAAACAGCTTTTTCATTTTTCGAATACCAGTGAGATTTTTCGAGTAAGCGCAGAAGAGCGTTTACTTGCTTTTCATTTTTTTTCGATTTTTCCAACTCATTCAGCAAATCGTTCATGGTCTCTTCTGATGATATCAGATCCGAAACACGAACAAAAGTTGCATATTTTGGACTGTATTTAGCGAAGAGTTCTTCACTGACAATAGCAATTCTTTTGTCAATTAACCGCTTAATGAGCGGTTGAACGGTTTTGATTTTTACAATTTCAGCAACCTCTTTAATCGTTAATTCCGTTTGCAATTGAAGCGCCTCTAGAATAAGGAATTCCTGTGCGGATAAATCCCGATCTTCTCCTCCAAATTCGGGATGAAGGGATATCTTAGTCTCACTTGCGAGTTTGAAATTACTCGGTAGTGCCGCATTCATAACATCTCCAATATCTGCCATATAATAAGCAGAAATCCATTCCCATAATTTAAATTGATTAGGCGTCACAATGCGGTTTGAATCTAAAACACCCTCAATGTACTTTGCTGTATATTTAGAGGGAACTTCTTGATGCACGTTTCGTACAATCGCCGTATAATATTTTGATTTTCCAAAAGGCACAATGACGCGCACACCTTCTCCCACATCCTCATTCATTTCAAATGGGACACGATAGGTATACGTTAAGGGTATGCTCAAGGGCAAAATAACGTCAACAAAATAAGTGATCCTTTCGGTCATGTGAAATTTACTATCGATTGAAAGTTAGTAGGGCCATTGACTGTAGCCACCAATTAAATTATTCACTTCAGAAAAACCATGATCAGTTAAGATCAATTTTGCTTGACCAGATCGTCCACCCGACTTGCAGAATAAATATACGGGTTGATCTTTAGCTAAAGATTCAATCTTCGTTTCAAAATCATCAGCAAGAAAATCGATATTAACGGCGCCTTCTATCGATCCTGCTCTAAATTCTTCTGGTGTTCTGACATCAATAAGTTGTACATTTTCGCCTGCCATACCGGTTTTAAATTCTTCTGCTTGAATATCACGAGAAACACCTGCAGTTGAAAGGATATCTGTTGGAGGCTCTATCATTTCTGGAGCCAGTTCTTGTGGTATTTCTTCAATTACATTTTCTGTCGTAGCTTCAGGAGTTGTCGTGCAACTTATTAGCGCGAATAAGGGGGCAATAAAAAAAGTTGTTTTTTTCATAATTTGATTGATTAGAGTTCTTGCATTTCTTGTATGGTTGGCAATTCGCCTTTAAAAAATCGGTAAGACAATCCTACAGATATAAGTTCAGGTGTCCAAATTGATAATTCAAGGTTTGCACCTAATTTTGGACTGAAGTAATAATTAAATCCGCCAATTGTCACACCGGTGAAAATATTAAATTTTTCAGGAAAGACATTCCTTGAAACATCATCTAATACAGATGTATTAACCATCCAATAGTTGACGCCTGCTTGCAGTTTAATGTAATATTCAAATTTATTACGGTAGAAAATCGAAAGTGCCGGATTGATGCTCAAATAGGCGATAGAACCACCATAATATTGATTATCATAGAATAAATTGAGGTACTGAAATCCTGCTTTACCTGAAATGGAGAGCACATTGGAAATAATAAACTCATGCGTATAAGATAGACTAGGCAGTTGTGTCACCATCTCAAATTGATATTTACTGGTATCATTGAAGTTTTTAATATCGTCAGCATAGCCAAGTTGTGCACTTGTGCAGCCAATATTGATTTTCACTAACCTGTTATGGATTTGACCAAATCCAACGGAGGCCATCAATAAGAGTAAAAATAATGCAACTTGACGCATTTGAGGTAATTAAGATGAAAGAGTAAAATTAATCAAATCATCT